>NZ_AULZ01000010.1 GCF_000422545.1 Desulfocurvibacter africanus subsp. africanus DSM 2603 | reverse complement strand
GAGGAAGGGATGGGGGTCCGGGGGAAGGGAAACCCCTTTTGCAAAAGGGGTTTCCCTTCCCCCGGTCGCCGGAGGCATTCTTTTATGCTTATCGCAGGTATCGACATCGGCTCGCGCTCCATCGAACTGGTGGCGCTGAACGGCAAGGGCGTCGCGTATCGTGCGCGCACGGCCACGACCTTCGATCCGCTGGACCAAGCCAGGCGCGTGCTGGCCGAGGCACCCGGCCGCATCGATCTGCTGGTGGCCACGGGCTACGGGCGGGGGCTGGTAGAATCCGCGGACCTGGGCCTGCCGGTGCGCACGCTGACCGAGATCAAGGCCTACGGCCTGGGCGCGCACAGCCTGCACCCCGAGGCGCGCACCGTGCTGGACATCGGCGGGCAGGACACCAAGGCCATCTCGCTGCTGCCGGGCGGCAGGGTGGGCAGGTTCGAGATGAACGACCGTTGCGCCGCCGGCACGGGCAAGTTCCTGGAGTTCATGGCCACGGCATTTCAGGTGCCGGTGGAGGCGTTCGGGGCTTTTGCCTGCCGGGGCGGTGGCGACGTGCAGATCGGCAGTATGTGCACGGTCTTCGCCGAAACCGAGGCGACCTCGCTCATGGCCAAGGGCGAGCGGCCCGAGAACATCGCCCTGGCTTTGCACCGCGCCGTGGTCAAGCGCACCGTGGGCATGCTGGGCCGTGTTGGGCTGGAGTTCCCGTTGCTCTTCGCCGGCGGCGTGGCGCATAATCCGTGCGCCGTGAAGCTCCTGCGCGAGGTTGTGGCTGGCGAGGTCATCGTGCCTGGTGAGCCGGACATGGTCGGCGCCCTGGGTGCGGCATTGTGGGGCGCGCAGCAGGAGGGCGCGGTGTCGGTGTGACGAACTGGATTATTTGAGCGGAACGGCGTCCTGCCGGTCCGCTTCTCCCAGCCTTTCCCCGCCCAGTCTCTTACCAAGGGGCTCATCGCCTTGCCTCGGCAAGTGTCGACAACGAAATACAGACAAAAATTATCGTTTGACAGTAATGTTGTATTGAATATAAGGAAGTGGCCTGACCATAAAGGAGGCCATCATGATGATACGCAGCCTGGGACAATTTCGGAAGGTTTGCACTATCCTGCAGGTAACGGCCGCGGTGCTCGCGCTGGCTCTTCCCGTGGGTGGCGGCATCTTTTGGATTTTCGTGGAGCGCATCCCCCCGGAGCTGCTGCAAGATTTCCTGCCGGTTTTGCCGAGCATGCCAATACCACTTTCGACCAAGATGCTTGGCTTCATGATCATGATGATGCTGCCGGGCGCCGTGAACGTATACGGCTTGGTCGTCGTGAGCCGGCTGTTCCGGCTCTACAAGCAGGGCAGCATCTTCCAGCCGGGCGTCATTCACTGCTATCGCAAGCTGGGGCTGGCCATCCTGTTGTCCGTGCCTGCGGATATTCTCTGCAAGCCGCTGCTGAGCGTCGCACTGACCTACGCTAATGGACCAGGCCATCGCACGCTTATCGTAGGCCTGAGTTCGAACGATATCAGAGGATTACTCGTCGGCGGAGCGGTGCTGGCCATCGCCTGGGTCATGGAACAGGCGCAGAAGCTGGAAGAAGAACAAGCTCTGACCATTTAAGAGGCTGTCATGCCCATAGTAGTCACCCTTGATGTCATGCTGGCCAAGCGCAAGGTCACTTCCAAGGAGCTGGCCGAGGCCGTCGGCATCACCAGCCAGAACTTGTCAATCCTCAAGACAGGCAAGGCCAAGGCCATGCGGTTCTCCACGCTGGAAGCCATCTGCAAGCACTTGGCATGTCAGCCTGGAGATATCCTCGAATACAGGCCGAGCGAGGAATGAAACGCGCAATATTTGAGATCAAGCCGCTCTGCTGCGTCCAGCGTTGGTCAGGACCGTCCGGCCCTGGCCATCTAGAGCAGATTGCTTTTAAGACGCCCGCTCCGGCATTGACGGCGCAAGTGAATTGCGCCTACGCCGAAGCTAGCGGCAAGCCATGCCGACGCATGGCTTGCAGAGCATTTTCAAAAGCAAAATGCTCTAAACGTATAGCCGATTCCCAGCACGGCCGATCAGGTTGCGTCCACGTCAGCTTGTCCAGTTCGCCCCTCGTTGTGTCGCATACGATCAACGTGCGGTCCGGGTGCCAGCGCAAGCCGCTCGGCAAAGCCAGATCAAAGCCAGATTCAGGCAAGCCTTAGGTCCTGACATACCTTACAAATCAGTCTTTCCTTGACAGCGAGCAGGATAACCGTGCAGGGCATGCGCCGGCATCCTTGCTTGTACCCCTCTGATGACACTCGGGATTTTCTCCCGATTTCTCGGGAACCATCTCCCGATAATTTCCACCTTTCCCCTATCGACCCGCAGGTAGCCATTTGGGATATAGGCGCGTTCCCATAACACAATCGGGGCAAAGTCCCCGGGCGCGCGAAATTCGGGGTGACAGAATACGGTATCCGACGACGCGAGCCTCTCGAAAGAGCAGGAGGATGTATGCAGTGGTCCAAGGCAAATGACGTGCTGGGCACCATGAATCGAGGCAATCCCACGGAGTCGGGACTGTGCACTCTATGCAGAGCCGATTGCATGGGCAAATGTGAGACCTGGCTATCGAGCCTAAAGGGACGCAGCCTGCTCTATCCCAGGGATTTCGGCCTGATCACGGCCGGCAGCGGCAATACGCACCATGTCGGCGTCTGCTACAATTCCTTGCGCGTACAGGGCTTCAGCTACGGCGCGCGCGGAATGAACAACGGGCTTACGAATAGCCCCGACGACTGTCTGTTCACTAATGTGAGCCTGGAGACAGAATTCGGCAACGGCACGAAGACCAAGGCCCGCTTGCCGTTCATGACCGGCGCGCTGGGCTCGACCTTTATCGCCGCCAAGTATTGGGATTCCTTCGCCGTGGGCTGCGCCCTGGTGGGCATTCCCATCGTCGTGGGCGAGAACGTGGTTGGCGTGGACCGCCGGGCGGAACTGCAGAACGGGCGCATATCCAAGGCCCCTGAACTCGACCGCCGCGTCGAGATCTACAAGCGCTGGTACGACGGCTACGGCGCCATCATCGTCCAGCTGAACGTCGAGGATACACGCAACGGCGTAGCCGAGTATGTCATCGACAAGTACGGCGATGACGTGTTCATCGAGCTCAAGTGGGGCCAAGGCGCCAAGAATATCGGCGGCGAGATCAAGGTCACCAGCCTCGATTACGCCCTGTTCCTCAAGAAGCGCGGCTACCTGGTCGATCCCGATCCCGAGAAACCCGAGGTCCAGGAGTCCTTCAACAGCGGGGCCTTCCACTCCTTCGCCCGCCACAGCCGCCTCGGCTACACCGAGCTCTCCACGGTCGAGCAGGTACGCGAGAACTTCATGCTCTCCGTGGACTACCTGCGCAAGCTCGGCTTCAAGCGCATCTCGCTCAAGACCGGGTCCTACGGCATGGAAGCCCTGGCCATGGCCATCAAGTTCGCCTCCGATGCCAAGCTCGAACTGCTGACCATCGACGGCTCCGGCGGCGGCACGGGCATGAGCCCCTGGAACATGATGGAAAGCTGGGGCGTGCCCTCCCTCCTCCTGCACGCTAAGGCCTACGAATACGCCTCCATGCTCGCCGCCCGCGGCCAGCGCGTCGTGGACCTGTCCTTTGCCGGAGGCTTCGGCAAGGAAGACCAGATCTTCAAGGGCCTGGCCCTGGGCGCACCGTTCGTGAAGCTCATCTGCATGGGCCGCGGCATGATGGTGCCCGGTTTCCTGGGCGCGAACATCGAAGGCGCTCTGCATCCCGAGCGCCGCGAGCGCGTGAGCGGCAACTGGGAGACCCTGCCCAAGACCGTGGCCGAGATCGGCGACAAGCCGGAGAAGATTTTCGCCGGCTACTATGACCTGCAGAAGAAGGTCGGCCCGGAGCAGATGAAGGAGATTCCTTACGGCGCCATGGCCATATGGACCATGGCTGACAAGCTCTCCGCGGGCCTGCAGCAGCTCCTGGCCGGAGCGCGCAAGTTTTCGGTGCGCGACATCACTCGCGAGGACATCACTGCGGCGAACAGGGAAACGGAGCACGAGACCGGCATCCCGTTCATCACTGAAGTCCAGGATGAGATAGCGCGGCGGATCCTCAATTCCTAGCTTTGCCGACGTGTCGCCCTTGGCGCACGGCCTGTTCGCAAGCGTCCACCCTTCCAGGCTGACAAAGCCTGGAAGGGTGGTTATTTATGGTCGCCGGACTCATCCGAGGGGCGGAACGTGAGCGACAAGAACAAGACCAAGGTCGAGCTACTCCTGGAGATCGCCGAACTGCGCCGCAGGGAAGCCGATTTCCACGCCCTCAAGGGGGAACACGAGCAGGCTCTGCGAGCGCTGCGCGAGCGGATCAAGGAGCTGCACTGCCTATATGCCATTACCCGACTGGCAGGACGTAGGGATATCTCCCAGGATGAGCTTTTTCAGGGGGTTGTCGAGATCGTCGCCACGTCCTGGCAATATCCCGAGATCACCTGCGTGAAGATCGTGGCCGGTGGACGCACCTACGTCACGGCCAACTACAGGCGCGCGCGCTGGCGTCAGTCGAGTCCGCTCCTCGTGCATGGCGAGCAGGCCGGAAGCGTCGAAGTCCGCTACCTGGAGGAGCGCCCGGCCATGGGCGAGGGTGGCGAAGGCCCTTTTCTGAAAGAAGAGCGGAGCCTTATCGATGCAGTGGCGGATAGGCTGTCACGCATTCTCGAATCCAAGCGGACGGAGGAGCATGTGCGCGTGCTCTCCCGCGAGCTCATCAAGGCCCAGGAATGCGAGCGCCAGCGCATTGCCAGGGAACTGCACGACAACGTGGCCCAGGAGCTCTCCATGCAGCGTCTGGGCATCGAATCCCTGCTGGCCGAAGAAGCTCTGCCGGAATCCAAGCTGAGGGACGACCTGTCCTTCATGTCCACCCGGCTGGCCGCCATCATCGCGGGGGTGCGTGATCTCTCCTACGATCTCCTGCCTCCGGGTCTTGAACAGCTCGGTCTGGTGGCCACGGCTTTCCGCCATTGCGAGGAATTTTCCACCCGCCACGGGATACAGGTCGACTTCTTCGCCGACGGCATGGATGACTTGCACCTGGATTTCGAGACGCAGATAAACCTGTACCGGATCATCCAGGAGGCCCTGGCCAACGTGCGCAAGCACGCCGGGGCCACGCGGGCTCGGGTCAGGCTCATCGCCTCCTACCCGCATATCCTGCTGCGCATCGAGGACACCGGCCGGGGATTCGACATGGATGCGCGGCAGACGGATGCGCCGGAAGATAAGCGCATGGGGCTGTGGAACATGCAGGAGCGGGCCAGGCTGCTCGGAGGCCGCCTGATCATTCGCTCGAAACCTGGTGCGGGAACCAAGATCACGGCGGAAGTCCCGTGCAAGGAGAAGCAATGAGCCAAGCCAAGCGACTGCTGGTTATCGACGACCACCCCCTGTTCCGCGAGGGCCTCAAGGCAATCGTATCCCGCGATCCGCGCTACGTTGTCTCCGCCGAAGCCGGAAGCGGCGTCGAGGCGTTGCAGCTTGCGCGTTCGGTCAAGCCGGAGATCATTCTTCTCGACCTCTCCCTGCCGGACGGGAGCGGTCTGGACCTGATCGAGCAATTCAAGACTCATCTCCCCACGGTGCACATAGTCGTGGTCAGCATGCACGCCAAACTCGATCTCATAGCGGCGGCCTTCAAGGCCGGGGCGGAGGGCTATCTGGTCAAGGAATCCACGGCCGAGCGGCTGCTCCAGGCTCTCGATGCCGTGACCAGGGAACAGCAGTACCTGGACAGCGCCATCTCGCCCAAGGTCGTCCAGAAGCTTCTCGAATTCTCGACCAGGCGCGCCCAGATGACCGATTCTGCTTACGGCAGCCTTACCCAACGGGAGCAGCAGATCATGCGCCTCTTGGCCGACGGCTGGACCTCGTCCGCCATCGCCGGCAAGCTGTTCATCACGCGCAAGACGGTCGAGAACCATCGCGCCAATATCATGAGCAAGCTCGGCCTGAAGAATCTCGCCGATCTTGTCCGCTATGCAGCCCGGCTCGGGCTCATCGACATCGACGCAATGCCGGAGTGAGCTCTCCGGCCAAGCGTTTTCGGGTCGAGAAAAAACACCTTCGGACTGCTGTCGAGTCGCTTCGATTTTCCAATCTGCTGTGGCCGATTACCTCGCCACTGGATTGCCCGCCCGGCTCCAGGCCAGGAATCCGCCGGCCAGGGAGCTGATCTTGGCATAGCCCTGGCGTTGCAGATGGCTTCCCGCGATATTGGAGCGGTAGCCCGAGCCGCAGGTCACGATGATCTCCTCGTCCTTGGGCAGACCCAGGCCGTTTCCCGTGCTGTCGAGCACATCCATGAGCGGAGTGTGGCGTGCCTGGGGAATGTGCCCGGCGGCTCGCTCGCCTGGCGTGCGCACGTCCAGCACACGCAGAGCCTCGCCAGAGTCCAGGCGTTTACGGAGATCGGCGGCCGAGATCTGGGCCAGGCTTTCGACAGGCCGGCCGCTGAGCAGCCAGGCGGACATCCCGCCGGCCAGCCAGCCGTGCACCTGGTCGTAGCCGATGCGCAGGAGTTCGCGACGCATGTCCTCGTAACGCTCGCGGCTCTCTACCACGAACAGTATGTCGGTGCCGGGCTCCACGGCCATGCCAACCCAATTGGCGAGTTGCTTCTCGAAGCCGATGTTAAGGCTGCCGGGGAGATGGAAACCGCCGAAGGCCGCGGCGTCGCGCGTGTCGATGACCGTCATGCCCTCGGCCATGGCCCGCTCGAACTGCTCCGGGCTCAGGGATCGCTCCAGCGGGCATTGATCGGTAAGCGGCGCGCCGGCCATGTTCGTGCCGATGATGTGGCTGAAGCTCTTGGGCCGGATCGGGAACTGCCCCAGGACCTCGCTTCGGAATTCCTCGAAGGAGGCGAAGCTGAGCATGGGGTTGGCCCGGCGCTCATAGCCGAGGGTGCTGCTCTGCTTGGCGCTCATGCCTCGCCCGCACAGGGAGCCCTGACCGTGGGCTGGGTAGACCTCCATGTGGTCGGGGTGGCGCGCGAGTTTCACGTACAGGCTTTCGTAAAGGTTGGCGACCTGCTCATTGAGGATCTCGGCTCCGGGCAGGTCCGGCCGGCCGATGTCGCCCACGAAGAGCAGGTCGCCGGTGAGGAGCATGCCCGGCTCGGCCGAGCGCTGCTTGTCCGTGACCAGCAGCGAGATGGAGTTTGGCGTGTGCCCCGGAGTGTGGAGCACCTCCATGCGCGCGGCGCCGATCTCGATGATATCCCCCTCGCGCAGGGCCTTGTGTTCGAATTTCACGGGCGCGCTCTCATGGAAGTAAATGTCCGCGCCCGTGGCTTCGCGCAGGTCGCGGTTGCCGCTCACGTGATCCGCGTGCACATGGGTCTCGATGACGTGCGTGATGCGCATGCCCTCGTCACGGGCAATATCCAGATAGTCCTGGATGTCGCGCTTGGGATCCACCACGGCCATGGCCCTGGCGGCGGGACAACCGATAGCGTAGGAAAAGCACCCCAGGCCGGGCACGGCGATCTGCTTGAAGTACATGCCTATGCTCCTTGGTTACTGCTCGGTGGCGTTCTCCACCTTCCATTCCTTCCAGACCTTGCCGGCGAGTTCAGGGGTGGGTTTCAAGGTCTGCTTACCTGGACGCCATCCCGCAGGAGTCACTTCGCCCGTTGCCCGGACATGCTGGAAGGCCTGCACCTGCCGAATCAGCTCCGACACGCTTCGGCCCACCGGCGGAGCCATGACCTCCATGGCCTGGATGATTCCATCGGGATCGATGAGGAACCTGCCGCGAATGTCCACGCCGGCAGCCTCGTCATAGACTCCATAAGCTTCGCCGATCTTTCCGCCTGAATCCGAGAGCATGGCGAAGGGAACGCCGCCCGGAACCATTTTCGAAAGCTCTTCTTCCTGCCAGATCTTGTGCGTGAAGCGGCTGTCCGTGCTTACAGACAGCACCTGGACACCCAGGTTGGTGAGATCGTCATGCTTCGCGGCGACCGCCGCAAGCTCCGTGGGTCATACAAACGTGAAATCACCGGGGTAGAAGCAAAGCACCACCCACTTGCCCCGATAGTCCGAAAGCTTGATGTTCTCGAATCCCTTGCCCGTGAAAGCTGACGCCTCGAAATCAGGCGCAGCCTTGCCGACCTTGGCGACCATTGCATTCTCCTTTTTGGGTTGCGGCGGAACCGCCCGCGATTCCACCTGCTGATCAGGCGGATCAGGTTGAATCGGTCCCTTGGCGGGAACCACGCAGCCGTCCTTCATCTTGGCCATGGCTTTCTCCTTGGGCTAGCCCACTTCCTCAAAGTACTCTTTCTCGGCCCCGCACCATGGACAGACCCAGTCGGCAGGGATGTCTTCGAACTTCGTTCCGGGCTGGACGCCATGCTCGGTGTCCCCTTCTTCCGGGTCGTACACATACCCGCATGGGCATTTCCATTTACTCATCTGTTTCTACTCCTTGGCGTTCTTGTTTCGGAATGATTTTGATATACATTCTTAATTAATTTTGATTCTTATTTTAAGAGCAAAATCCGCCTAAATAGTCAACAAGATTTTAAGCTGGCGCATCACGGCGCCTAACGCGAGAAGCTCCCAGTTTTTGCAGCCGGCAAGCGTCAAGCATTCCGCAGGGGAACATGCACCAAACGCAAATCTGGAGGCAGGACCCTTTGGGCAAGCCGATATGAAGCCTTTAGGATTTAACGGGACTCGGCATATTGCCGGTCGATTGGCTATCCAGGGCGATGGTTGGAACCAGCCTGATATCGACCTGATATCGAGCAGATGCTTAGCCATTTGAATCCAAGTAGTCCGACCACAGCCCAATGCTAGGCGCTTCGGTCGGGAAGGGTGGCAAAAGGCTTACGAGGTTTTGGGAGTTCCTCTTGAAAGGGAACGCGAGAGGGATATGTAACTTAAAGAATGTAACTTTATTAGAAGCTTGCCTTGGCGGAGTAAACTCAAAGCGCACACCATGCTCGAGCGCCCAGCGGTTTATAGCCACCAACAAAACCTCTTCACGAACCGAAGCGTGATGAGGCCGCCGCCGCGCCTGTGCGATGGGTTGCTGAGGAACATGGCAGGCACGGCGGTCGGGCTGGCCGAAGTCAGCTTGAGACCCTCCGCTGCATGAATTTGGCCTCGGCCCAGGCCATGAGCCGCTTCTCCAGCGTGATTTCAGCTCTGAGGCGATATAGCGGCGGATAAGAAGTCAGTATCCAAGCGCGTATTTCCAAAGAGACGTCACAGGGAACCGACTGCACAAAACGTACGTGAAGATCCCCAGTAACCGCTTGCACTTCAGCATGAAAAAGGCAGTGTGTCATGGCCGAGTCCAGTAACGAGGCGATGATGCCACCATGAAGGATGCCGTCATATCCTTGGAGTTCAGTATGCGTCTGGAATTGTGTTCTAACTTCGCCATCTTCTGTCGCCAGAAAGGACAGATTCATGGACCTAGGATTGTGGGTTCCACACAACAGACACCCGCCGTGACCATTGCGGGCACTTACAGTTGCAGCTTCTTCGTTGGTCAAAGAGGATTTCCCCGCTTGCGACTTGAGAACCTGCTTGGATTGCCAAGCCGCTTATCATTTCAATAAAGATTACTCATAAATGCCATATTGGCCCAGGGGTGAATGGTTGTGACTGACTCAACCAGCACCCCTTGAGGCCAACAGGGCATCTAGGCTGTCACGGCTTGCAGCTCGAGCATGGGCTGGACGATCTCGCGCATGACCCTGGATGTCTCGCTGTCTGGGTAGACCTTGACGTAGGCGAAGCCCTCGTCGCCGGCGCGGGCCAGTTCCGGGTCCACCGGAATGCGGCCGAGGAACGGCACGCTCATTTCCTGGGCCATCCGCTCGCCGGCGCCGGACTTGAAAATCTCGTGACGCTTGCCGCACTCGGGGCAGACGAAACCGCTCATATTTTCCACAACACCTAGAATCTGGCTGCCGGTGCGTTTGCAGAAGGTGATGGACCGGCGCACATCGTCGATGGCCAGCATCTGCGGGGTGGTGACGATGACCGATTTGGCTTCCGTGCCCAGGAGCTGCATGATCGTGAGCGGTTCGTCACCCGTGCCTGGAGGGCAGTCAACGATCAGGAAATCCAGCTCGCCCCAGGCCACGTTCTGCAGGAATTGGCGGATGAGGCCTGTCTTCACCGGGCCGCGCCAGATGACCGCCTCATCCCGGTTGGGCATAAGGAAACCGAGGGACATGACCCACAGGTTCTTGCTCCAAGGAATGGGCTCGATATAGTCCTTTTCGATATGAGCCTGCTGGTCGGAAAGGCTCAGAAGCCGGGGAACGCTGGGGCCGTGCACGTCCACGTCCAGCAGGCCGACTTTTTTGCCGGCCAGGGCCAAGGCAAGGGCAATGTTCACGGCCACAGTGGACTTGCCTACGCCGCCCTTGCCGGACATGACCACGATCTTGTTCGTGATCCGGCCGAGGTTTTCGGACAGTTGGAGATCCTCTGGGCTTTGCGCCTTCTTTCCGCAATCCTTGCCCTCTTTTTGAGAGGTGCAATTCCCGCTCTCTCCGCAGCTGCTGCACTCATTATTCATATGTATCCTCTTTCATGCATGTGCACGGACAAACCCGCGACTGCATGGAACAGTTAAAATATAATGATTCTTGTTCCTGTCAGGCGAAAATGTCCTTGGGCAGGTAAGGGTGCGTGCCTTCGATGACCGGAATGCCCGCCTTGGCTTTGATCTTGGCCAGGAGAGTCTCCTTGTATGGGCAATGGTCGGTAATGCACGGCCCCACATGAATGGCCGTGGGCTTTTCGCCAAGCGGAGCGTTCCACAGCTTGACCTGGGCCAGCCGGGTGACGATGGTCGCTCCAGGGCAGTCTCCGCAGTTGAGCAGGCCCATGACCTCCGCCTCGGCGCTCTGATACATCCCGAAAACGCCCTCGCGACGGTTAAATCCCACCAGGCAACGCGAACAGCCGATGCATACGTCGTCCATGGCCTTCTTGCAGCCGATAATGAGGATCTTTTCCATGTCATCCGTCCTTGGTGAGGTACGCGTGGATTGCTTCGTGCAACGCCCCGGTCGCCAGTTTCGCACAGTGGCTCTCGTCGGCGGGAAAGCCGGGAAGCCGTTCCAGGATCGTATCTGCCTCCACGGCCGCGGCCTGATCCAGGGTCGAGCCAAGGGCCAGTTCGGCGGCGAGTCCGGCGCAGATTTGGCTCGAACCGCATCCGTCGGACCAGCCCGAGGCCTCCACGATGCGCTCGCCCTCGATCTTCAGGTAGACCTCGATGGTGTCACCGCAAGAGCCCTTGAGCTTGCCGCAACAACTCGCGTCCTCCATGCGGCCCAGGCGCTCGCTTTTCAACCAACGCTCGAAGCCGGCCTTGCCGTATTTGGCCTGCGCCTCCGCATTGATCTTCTCCTGGATGTCTAAGGCCAGCAGTTCCAGATCATGCTCCATATTTTCTCCTGCTCAGGCCTTGCCGCAACATGAGCCCGGCACGCAGCCGGCTTCACTGGGGCGGGAGCCGCAGCAGCCATGGCCGGTCGGACCGGGCAGCGCCGAGCGTGCCTTGCCCGTGAGCGACGAAGGCGCGGCAAGTTGCCTGTTCGCCGCGTTGCCGCATTTGGGACAGGCCGGCATGTCGTCGGCCTTGGCGATATCCTCGAAAACATGGCCGCAACGGCCGCAATGGAAATCGAACAGCGGCATGGTCGTGTCTCCTGCGCCGGTCAGTGACCGTTCAGTCGTGTTCAGGCGTTCGGGGTCTGCATTCCTAAAGATTGTGGAGAGGGGCGTCGCTCCGCCAGAGCGAGCCGCTCCTCTCCACATCTCACCCACTCAGGGGATGCCGGTTCCCCGAGTTCATCTCATCCGTTTTCCGGCCTACGCGGGGTCAGCGAACGGTGCTTGCAAAGCTCGCCTAGTGGTCACAGGCGTTGGGTCCGGTCGTCAGCATACCTCCGAGATAGGCCTTGGCGATCTCCTGGGGCGTGCCGCCCTGGGCGCCGACCACGACCTTGACCCCATGCTCGGAGAAAATGGCCTGGGCGCGCTGGCCCATGCCGCCGGCGATGACCAGGCCCACGCCCAGCTCGGCCAACCATTTGGGCAACACGCCCGGCTCGTGGGGTGGCGGGATGTGCAGGCTCATGGCGCCCACGCGGCCGCCGGCCTCGTCGACATCAAGCAGGGCGAACTGCTCGCAGTGCCCGAAGTGCTGGCACAGTGTTCCGCCCGCGATGGGAATGGCGATCTTCATGCTTCCTCCATATTGCGATTCCATGTGTCCAAAGTGCGCCGGACCACGAGCATGCTGACCCCGGGTGTCCGGGATAGGGGGGATTTACGGCCTGCCCGCGAGGTCTGCTTGCCCGCAGCTCGAGTTTACCAGTGTCCGTCCTTGTCCGGCCCGCCGGCCTGGGCCAGGCTGCCGGCCTTGAAGGCCTCCAGGGCTTCCCGAGCCGTGCCGCCGTCGCGCAGGTAGACGGCAATTTTGCCCCGGTCCAGGGCCACATAGGCCTTGGGACCCACGTGGCCGGTGATGACAGCCTTGGCGCCCGCATTGGCCACGCACTGGGCCGCCTGGATGCCCGCGCCCTGGGGCAGGTTCATGTTCTGCTCGTTGGGCACGTAAGTGTGCTCCTGCGTGTCGGAATCCACGATCACGAAGCCCGAGGCCCGGCCGAAGCGCGGATCCAGCGGACTGTCCAGGCTGTTGCCTTGTGTACTGACGGCGATCTTCATGGTTCACTTCTCCTGTTGAAATCGTTGCCGGCAGCGACCTCTGCCGGGCGCGCTGCGTCCTTGCGGGCATTTCCGCGCTGTTGGGCCGGGACAGCCCGGCATGACCAGCGTGTCCAGCCTGCCTTGGGTATGGGCCCCGAGCACCTGCTCCACGCTCCCGGCGATCCAGGGCAGGACAGTGATGCCTTGGTGCTCCAGCGTCATGCGGCAGCAGCCCGTGAGCGCTCCGCAGATCAGCGCCGAAGCGCCACGGACCGCGAGCAGCTCGGCCAGCTGGCGCACTGAAACGCCCGAGCAGGCGCGGACCTCGCGCAGCACGGCCTGGTCGCGCTCCAGGCTGTAGAAGCGCAGCTCCGTGGCTGTCTCAAGCAGGGTGGCTAGGCGGCCCTGGTGGCAGGCGAGGCAGAGTACGGTCGGCCCCGCGTGATCAAATGCTGCTCCGGTCATACGTAAAGCCGGTTAGCATGGAGAGTGCCATATAAAATAGCTATGTAATCTCAGTAGAATAAGAGACGGGTGGGTCTGTGGAATGCTGCATTGCGGCTTAAAACGAGCCGCAATAGATTATATCGCATCATTTTTAGCCGGATCCGGCGCGCTGGAGGATGCGGCGCAGGGTGTCCTTGCTGATGCCCAGTTCGCGGGCGGCGGGCCGCTTGCGGCCTTTGTGGCGGGCCAGGGCCTCGATAACGGCCTGGTGGCGGATGTCCTCCATGGTCCTTGGATTTGTGTGCTCGTGGGCCGCGCCCAGGTCGGCGGGCTGCAGGTATTCGGGCAGGTGCTCCATCTGGATGAAGCCGCCGGAGCAAAGGATGAAGGCGTACTCGATGATGTTTTCCAGCTCTCGCACGTTGCCGGGGAAGGCGTAACGTGCGAGCAGGCCCATGACGTCCTCGGACACGCCCTGGATGTCCTTGCCCATGAGGGCGTTTCGCTTGTCCACGAAATGGGCGGCCAGCAGGGGAATGTCCTCGGGACGTTCGCGCAGGGGCGGCAGGCGGAGTTGGACCACGTTGAGCCGGTAGTAGAGGTCCTGGCGGAATTCGCCCCGCTCGACCATGGCCGCCAAGTCACGGTTGGTGGCTGCCACCACGCGCACGTCGGCGGGCTCGCTGCGCACCGCGCCCAGCGGCTCGAAGCTGCGCTCCTGCAGCACGCGCAGGATCTTGACCTGCAAGGCCAGGGGAAGGTCGCCGATCTCGTCCAGAAAGATGGTCCCGCCCTGGGCCAGCCCGAAGCGGCCCGGCTTGTCGCGGCGGGCATCGGTGAAGGCTCCGGCCTTGTAGCCGAACAGTTCGGATTCCAGGAGATTTTCGGGCAGCGCCCCGCAGTTCACGGCCACGAAGGGTTTGGTCTTGCGCGGGCTCAGGTTGTGGATAGCCCTGGCCAGCAGCTCCTTGCCCGTGCCCGACTCACCCAGCACGAGCACCGTGGAAAGGCTCTCGGCGATCTGTGGCAGGATGTCCAGGATGCGGATGATGGCTCGGCTGCGCGTGCGGATGTCCTCCAGGCTGTGCAGGCCTTGCAACTCCTTGCGCATGAGCTGCAGTTCCGAGAGATCGCGAAAGGTCTCCACACCGCCGATGACCCGGCCCCGCCCGTCGCGCAGGGGCGCGGCGCTGATGGACACAGGCAGGCGCACGCCATCGGTGCGGATGATGGAGATGGATCTGTTGCTCACCGTGCGATCCTCGGCCAGACAGGCGCCAATGGCGCAGGCTCCGTCGCAGATGCTTGAATGGAAGACCTCGCGGCAGGTGCGCCCGATGGCCTGCTCGGCCGGGACGCCGGTGATCTCCGCGGCCGCCCGGTTAAAGGAGGTGATGACCCAGTTCAAATCCACGGTGAACACGCCGTCGGCCACGCTGTCCATGATGGCCTCGCAGGGGATGTCCGCGGGAAAGCTGCGTATGGGTTTACGTTCGTTCATGGCTGTGCATTTCCTGGCTGAGGTTTCTGACAGGATACACCTCTTTGCTGTACAGCGCAAATTTAGCCGCTTTTATTACGACAAGCTGAGTGCCGTTCGTAACTTATTGCTATTATGGTAAATTTAGCATGGTACGCTTTATGTAAGATCGAAGCAAAACACGCGCAAGGAGGATATGCGTATGCCTGGCTTCAACGGAACTGGACCTCTCGGCAATGGACCCCGCACTGGACGTGGACTCGGTCGCTGCATGGCCGGCGCGGGCGGAGGGCAAATGGCGGGACGCGGTCGCGGCTTGGGCCGTCAGGGCGTCTTTGCGCAGGATGCCGGCGACGTTCAAGGCGAACGCATTGCCGCCCTTGAAGCAGAGATCGCCGCGCTCAAGTCCAAACTGGCTCAGAGCGAGAAATAGGCCTCTCGACCCGCTCCTCCATCAGTCCCGGTCCGAGCCACGGGCCGGGACGCCGGAGGGTGGGCGACTACATACTAGGTCGGGTCCGCCGATGAAATGCACTAGCTTAGGGGTGCGGTCGCCTCTGGCAAGCCCGGAGACAGGGCTTCTGCCGAGCCTAGTGCAAGCAGCCTCAATGGAAAGGAAATCATGAAGCTCGCCATAGCCAGCGGCAAGGGCGGCACGGGCAAGACAACCGTGGCCGTGAATCTAGCCGTAATACTTGCCCGCCAAGGCCTTGCGCCGGCCTTGGTTGATTGCGACGTGGAGGAGCCCAACAGCCACATCTTCCTGGCTCCGAGTTGGGAACGGGAGCAGCGGATCACGCAACCCGTGCCGCGTATCGACCACAAGGCTTGCCTGGGCTCCGAATGCAGGCGCTGCATCGAGCTGTGCCGCTTCAAGGCGCTCATCTGGATGGCCGGGGAAGTCATGGTCTTCCCGGAACTGTGCCACGGCTGCGAACTGTGCGCCGAGGCCTGCCCGGCCGGGGCCGTCGATTGGGCCGAACGCGAGGTCGGCGTGGTGCGATCCGGCAAGGCGCGCGGTGTGCGTCTGCTGGGAGGCCTCATGCGCGTTGGCGAGGCCATGGCCACGCCGCTCATCCGTGCAGTAAAGCGCGAGGCAGAGGTCGAGGACCTGCAAATCTGGGACTGCCCTCCGGGTACGGCTTGTCCGGCAGTGGCTTCCCTGCAGGGCGCGGACGTGGCGCTGCTGGTGACGGAACCGACAGCCTTCGGATTGCACGACCTGACTTTGGCCGTGGCCCTGGTGCGCGAACTGGGCCTGCCGTTTGGCGTGGTCCTCAACCGGGCCGGCATGGGCGACGAACGGGTGGAGCGCTATCTGGAACAGGAATCCATCCCGCTGCTGGCCAGCCTGCCATACAGCCGGGAAGCGGCCGTGGCTTGCGCCGACGGACATCTGTTGGTGGACGTTCTGCCGGACATGGGCGAGTCCTACACGCGGCTGTGGAAATCCCTGTGCCGCCTGCTGCCCGAGGAGGTCACGGCATGAGTCAGATCGTCGTACTGAGCGGCAAGGGCGGCACGGGCAAGACCAGCATCGTATTGGGGCTGGCCACGGTCATGCCTTCCAAGATCCTGGCCGACTGCGATGTGGACGCGGCGGACCTGCACCTGATCGCCAAGCCGCAAGCCATTTTCACCCAGGACTTCATAAGCGGCGAATTGGCGCGCATCGAGGCGGACGAATGCACGCAGTGCCTGCTCTGCCAGTCCAGATGCCGCTTCGAGGCCATAACGATGGAGCCGCGCATCCTGGCTGAGCATTGCGAGGGGTGCGGGCTGTGCGCCTTCATCTGCCCGGTGGGGGCCATCAAGATGGAACCGCGCCACTGCGGATGGTTGTACGAGTCCCGCACGCGCTTCGGCGCCATGGTCCACGCCATGCTCAAGCCAGGGGCCGAAAACTCGGGCCGGCTGGTGACCACGGTGCGCCGCCGGGCCAACGAGCTGGCCGTGCAGGAGGGCTGCGCGCACGTGCTTGTGGACGGCTCGCCGGGCATCGGTTGCCCGGTCATCGCCTCCCTGACCGGCGCGGACCTGGCCCTGCTCGTGGCCGAACCCACGGTTTCGGCCCTGCACGACCTGCGGCGGGTGCATGAACTGGCTCGCCATTTCCGAATTCCCTGCCTCGTGCTGGTCAACAAGGCCGACCTGAGCAGTGATCGCTTACGGGAGATAAGGGACTTCTGCTCCGAATGCGGCCTGCCCCTGGTAGGTGAGATCCCCTATGACCCGGTGTTTACCAAGGCCCAGCTTGCCGGCCAAAGTGTGGTCGAGTTTGACCCGCGGAGTCAGAAGCCCCGCTTCGAGGCTATCTGGGATCTGATGCGCGAAACGTTGGAAAAGACCGCTCTGGTGCATTTATAGTCGCTACGAAAAGGCAATGCTGGCGTTTAGGCCAAGTCATGGTAAGCGAAATCCTACGGGGCCGGGGAAATCATTCCCCGGCTGCCGGGGTAATTGTTGTTCGCATCCTGCAATGAGGAGCAGCCCATGCGCCTGACGGAATCCACCGGCGTCTTCGATGCCTTGGGCTTCGGCTTCTTCGTCGTGGACGAAGGCTGGAACGTGTTGCTCTTCAACCGGGAAGCCGAACGCATCACCGGTTTCACCCGCAAGGAAGCCTTAGGCTGCAAATGTTCGGAGATTTTCCATACCGAGTTTTGCAATGCACGCTGCCCGCTGCAGCAGGCCTTGGTCTCCGGCGACAGGGTTTCCAGGCGTCAGGTGCATTTCCTGACCCGCGACAACCGCCGCGTGGCCTTGGAAATCTCCGCCGCGCCCTTCACGGGCAGCGGCGAGCGGACCATGGGTGTGCTGTGCTTTCGCGAGGTTCTGGCGGATCAGGCCGGCACGGACACGCCGGCTGACGATCCTCTGCGTCGCCTGGTATTCCGCCATCCGCTCATGCTGCAGCTCCTGGACATCCTGCGCATGGTCGCGCCAACGGACGCCTCGGTGCTGCTCACGGGCGAAACCGGCACGGGCAAGGGCTTGCTGGCCAAGGCGCTGCACGACCTGAGCCGCCGGCGCGTCGGACCATTCGTGGGCGTCAACTGCGCGGCCCTGCCCGACAAGCTCCTGGAATCCGAGCTGTTCGGCTACAAGAAGGGCGCGTTCACCGATGCCCGCGCCGACAAGCCTGGCATGTTCGAACTGGCCCAGGGCGGGACCATCTTCCTGGACGAGATCGGCGATTTGCCGTCCGACCTGCAGGCCAAGCTTCTGCAGGCTCTGGAAGAGCGCCGTTTCTATCCCCTGGGCGCCACCAAGCCGGTTTCGGTCAACGTGCGCGTGGTGGCCGCCAGCAACCTGGATCTGGCTCGACGCACGACCGAGGGCCTCTTCCGCTCCGACCTTTACTATCGGCTGCGGGTAGTGGAGTTGCACATCCCGCCCCTGCGCGAGCGAAGCGCGGACATCGTGCCCCTGGCCGAGCTGTTCCTGGCCCGCGCGGCCGAGCGCTACGCCAAGCGGGCCACACACCTGGACGAATCCGCCAAGCGGCTGCTGTCCGCCTACTCCTTTCCCGGCAACGTGCGCGAACTCAAGCATCTCATGGAGCACGCCGTGATCCTGAGCGACGGCACCACGCTCACGCCCGCCCATTTTCCGCCCCAGATGGCGGTCCATCCGGCTCCGACCGCTCCAATGTCCCATCCGGGCCATCCGACTTGTCCGGGCCAAGCGGCTCAGCGCTTGCCCGAAGTCGAGCGTGCCCAGGGCGGCAGCTTGCTGGAGCGCGAGCGGGACCTGTTGCTCCAGGCCCTGTCCGAAAATGACTGGTCCATTCTCCAGACCGCCGCGCAACTGGGTATCAACCGCACCACGCTATGGCGGCGCATGCGCAAGTACGGCATCTGACGAGGGCTGGATGAAGTGCGATTCGATCTAACGCGTGTTACCAACGGCCTGAAGAATTCTGTCTGAAGACCAGAGCACGGGAAGCGAGCAAGGCAGGAAAGCATAAGGTCTCAGGAAATAGCCGATCCGGGGGCATAAGCTCTTCGGCATCGAAACTTACCCGGAATACCCCTTACATCAGCCGTTCGCAAAAACTCCAAGCAGTGTTCAATAGGCTCTAGCCTCTATCCGGTTCGGCCATTGCGCCAGCAACTCGCCTTCCAGCGAGAACAGTACATGCCGGACTTCCATATCGGTCCCGGCGAAGCTTCGCGCGTGGTGCGCCGCCAGACGACACAACTCCTGTAGGATGACGGGCAGGGCGGGTTCGGGCCGCAGGATGTCCAGGGCGTGCATGGCCGTGTTGGCCTTGGCCACGGAGTCCACGCTGACGGCCGAAGCGCCCAGCGTCGCACACAGGTCGGCCAGTTGGCGCATGTCCGTGGGCGCGTTGCGCGCGTGCGTTTGGGGCAGGCCCTGAGCCTGCTTGACCAGCTTGCCGAAGAACACGCCCCAGGTTACGCGGGTGACACCCTTGCGGCCGGCCTCGGACATGGCGTGGGCGAAGTGGTCCGCGGCCTGGATGAAGGCTACTTCGGGCAGGTCGGGCCGCAGGGCCATGAGCAGACGCTCACTGCGGCCGCCGGTCGAACAGCAGGCCTCGCTTAGTCCGGCGGCGCGGGCCACGTCCAGACTCTGGCTGACCGTGGCGGCCCAGGCCTCATGGCTGTAAGGTCGCACCGTGCCGCGCGTGCCCAGAATAGAGATGCCGCCCAGGATGCCCAGGCGCGGGTTGAGCGTGCGCCTGGCAATGGCCTCGCCGTCTGGAACTTCCACCAGCACACGGGCCGAGCCTCTGAAGTCGGCTGCTTCCATGGCCTCACGCAACGAGTCAGCGATCTGGCGGCGCGGGGCCGGGTTGATGGCGGGCTGACCGGGCGGCACTGGCAGGCCGGGCCGGGTGACCATACCCACGCCGCGACCGCCCGTGACATCGATCTCAGCGCACGATCCCCATTCGTTCAGTACTATAAGACACTCGATGGCCGCGCCGTGCGTTGCATCCGGGTCGTCGCCGCCGTCCTTGATGACAGTCGCGCGAGCGCCAGAACCTTCGCTCCGACAGGTGGCTATGGCGATGCGCAGCCGTCCGCCCGCCGGCAGAGGTACGTCCACGTGTTCCGGGGTCGCGCCCGTGAGCAGATGGAGCGCGGCGGCCTTGGCCGCCGCCGCCGCGGCCGTGCCCGTGGTGAATCCTTCGCGCAGGGTTCGCGTCACTGGCTTGCGGGAACAGCGCCGGCGCAGGCGTCCACGAAACGCGGGGCCAAGCTCGGATTGCTGCCGAAGTGCAGGTGGATGTACGAGGCCACGACATTGCCCTCGGTAAAGCCCTCGGGCCTGGACAGGGAGCCGTGGCGGTCCGAGACGATGTACAGCCCTGCGCCGGCATAGGCCCCGTCGGGGATGGACGAGTAGTGGAATTCGTGGCCGCGGACCTTGAGACCGGCCGGACCCAAGGGACAGTCGCGCGCGAGGGTTACCTCTCTGTAGCCCAGGGCCGCGAAGCGTTCGTTCATGGATGCCGTGAAGGGGAGTACCCCGGCCATGGGGAAGTTCTGGCCGTGCTCACCGACGAGCGCGTCCATGAGGTACATAAAGCCGCCGCATTCGGCCAGCACGGGCCGGCCCGAGCGGCAGAAGTCGCGGATGTCGCGGCGCATGGACCTGTTCTGGGCCAGGGCGCGGGCATGTACCTCGGGATAGCCGCCGCCTAGATACAGGCCGTGCAGCCCCTGTGGCAGCGCCTGATCCTCCATGGGCGAGAAGTAGATCAGTCGCGCCCCGCTCTCGCGCAACAAACGCAGATTTTCATCATAGTAGAAGCAGAAGGCCTTGTCCCAGGCCACGCCTATGGCGGCGCGCGGCTCGGGAAGGTCCGGGTCGTCGGGGGGGTAGATGGCCAGGTGCGGCAGGTTGGCCACCAATCGGTTCAGGTCCAGGCCCTGTTCAATCCAGTCGGCCAGCTTTTCCAGGGTCGCGGGCGAAAGAGGCGCTTCGCAGGCCGTGACCAACCCCAGATGTCGCGAAGGCGTCGCAAGGCCTTCGCGGCGGCGCAGAACGCCGGCCAAAGGCACGTTAGGCGCCAGGGTCATGGCCTCGGCAAGGAGCTTCGCGTGGTTCTCGCTGCCTGCACGGTTGAAAGCTACGCCCGCCAAGTTCAGGAACGGGTCGAACTCGGCAAATCCTTTGACCAGAGCCGCCGCGGAGCGGGCCATCGAGCGCGCGTCGACAACCAGGAGCACGGGCAGCTTGAGCCACTTGGCGATTTCAGCCGTGGAACCTTGTTCGGATATTGGTGAGAAACCGTCATACAGACCCATGACGCCCTCCGCCACGGCGATGTCCGCATCCCAGGCATGGCGGGCGAAGACATCCTGCACGGCGCGCCGGCCGCACATCCATCCGTCCAGGTTGTGGCTTTGCCGGCCTGCGGCAAGGGCATGGTGTCCCGGATCGATGAAGTCCGGCCCGACCTTGAAGGGCTGGACGACCAGTCCCTTGCGCCGCAAGGCGGCCATGAGCGCCAGTGTAACTGTGGTCTTGCCGCAGCCGCTGTGCGTGCCGGCGATGACGATTCCCTTGGCCATGCTCCTCCAGAATGGCCGCCCGGGGCGGCCGTGCGTTGCCGTTGACAAAGCAAGTGTAGCAGGAAACGCCATGCTGGCAAATTGTCCGGGAGGTCGTATGACGCGGCCGTATGTCTGAATCACTGCTGCGTAGTGTATGCGCGGTCTGCATGAGGTCAAGGTTATGAGAAAGCGTGGTCCCTACTTTGTGCAAGAGGCGGACAAGTTTCCGGCAAGCTCGGACAAAGTCGACCATCATGCACGGACGCTGCGCCGCCATTGGGTTCGGCGGCTGTCGCTGACCAGTTAAGTCCATTTTCAAGTATTGTCGTGCGGATTGCGTCTAATCGAAGCGAATATCGCAAAGCCTGATCATTCATTCTCTCGTCTGATTGTCGCCGTACAGCAAAGGGCGTAAGGGCTAAAAATAGAGGATCAGGCGTAGAGGAGCCGATTTATGGGCGTGTTTCTGCTGGCGTTGTCGATAGCTGTTCAACTCGTCGCCGCACTGCTGGCCATTCGGCAGGGCCGGCGAAGCAAGGCCGGGCTTGGTTGGTGGCTCCTGGCCGCAGCCATGCTGATCATGGCCGTCAATCGCACCATCGACCTGGTTATATACCGGCAGTCGCCGTTTCACCCTTCTTTGGAAGTAAGCGCCAATATCGCCATGCTGGCGGTTTCCGTGCTTCTGCTTGTAGGCATCGCACATATCGGTCCGCTGCTGGACAGGCTCAGAGAGGCGGCCGAGCGCAGGTCAGAGGAGGAGCACCGGCTGCGAGGGGTGGTGGAGGCCATGCCGGTCATGATTCACGCCCATGACGCATCGGGCGGCATCGTATATTGGAACAGGGAGTGCGAGCGGGTCACGGGCTACTCCGCGCGGGAGATGCTGGGCACTTCCGGCAAGGAAGACATGCTCTGTCGCGGCAAGGGCTGCCTGCCGGGCGATGGGAAGTGCGTGAACTTTCCGTGGGTCGAATTGCAGGAGGTGGAACAGACATTCCGGGCCAAGGACGGCACGATGCGCAACGTGCTGCTGACAAGAGTATCGGGGAAAGCATCGGTGCCGGGCTGGGCCTGGTGGATGACGGGCATTGACATAACGGACCGGCGCAAGACCGAGCGCAGGCTTGCGGAGCGTGAAGAAAACTACCGCAAGCTTTTCGACAGCGCCCTGGACGCCATCGTAATCATGGATACGCAAAACTCCACGGTGGTGGATGCCAACCCCGCGGCCTTGGCTCTGTTCGGTTACACCCGCGAAGAGATGCTCGGCCTGCCCTCCCTGGCGCTTACGGCCAGCCCGAAGCGTGCCCAGGAAAGCTTCGACGAGCTCATGGCCAAAGGGACTCTGCCGCTCACCAGGGCCAGACAGCGGCGCAAGGACGGCTCCACCTTTCATTCGGAAATTTCGGCCGCGAGCTTCGAAAGCTTTGGCCGCAAACTTGTTTGCGTTTTTTTCCGTGACGTGTCCAGCGAGGTGGCGACCAAACTGCGTCTGGAGAACGCGGTGCGTCAGGCGCGGCGGTCCAACCGGGTCAAGTCCGAGTTCCTGGCCAATATGAGCCACGAGATACGCACGCCCATCGCGGGCGTCATCGGCACGGCCAAGATGGCCCTGGCAAGCGAACGGCGCGGCAATCAGGCCGAGCAGTTGCGGCGCATCGAGAACGCTGCGAGGTCGCTGCTGTCCATCGTCAACGACATCCTGGACATGTCCAAGATCGAGGCCAAGGGTTTGGAGTTCCGCGCGAAGGACTTCTCGCCCGAATGGGTAGTCTGCGCCTGCGTGGAGGAATTCACGGCCTTGGCCCAAGCCAAGGGGCTTGATCTGGCCGCTTATGTCGAGCCCGACGTTCCCGCGTGTATGCGAGGCGATCCCGACCGTCTGCTGCAGGTGCTGCGCAACCTTGTGGGCAACTCGCTCAAGTTCACCGAGCGCGGGCACATCACCATCTCGGTCCGTCAGCCGGAGAAAGGCGAGACGGGGCTGCTGTACTTTTCGGTCAAGGACACGGGCATCGGCATTCCCAAGAACCGGCAGAAGGATCTGTTCAAGCCATTTAGTCAACTCGACACGACCTATGCCAAACGCCACCAGGGCACGGGCCTGGGCCTGTCCATCAGCAGGCGCCTGGTGGAGCGCATGGGCGGAGATATTTGGGTAGAGAGCGAGCGCGGCCAAGGCAGCGAGTTCTGCTTCACGGCGCGCTTCGAGGCCGCCGGAGGCGAGTTCTGCCCCTGGCAGCCCGAGCCGCCCGAAGTGGTCGAGGTGCCGCCCTTGCGCATCCTGCTGGCCGAGGACGAGCAGCTCAACCGAGAGTTCGTGACCTTCTTCCTGTCAGGCGAGGGGCACACGGTCACCACTGCGACCAACGGCTGCGAGGCTCTGGACCTGCTGGAGCGACAGGATTTCGATGTGGTGCTCATGGACGTGCAGATGCCCGAGCTGGACGGCCTGGAGGCCACCCGGCGCATCAGGAGCTTGGAAAAGCCCGATAAGGCCCATGTGCCCATCATCGCGCTCACGGCCTATGCCATGAAAGAGGATCGCGAGCGCGTCATGGCCGCAGGCATGGATGACTACCTGAGCAAGCCCTTGGACATGGACGAACTGCGTCGCAGCCTTGCGCGCATCCTGGCCGAGCGGAAGAAGCTCGAAACCTAGCCAGGCGCTAGAGCATTTTGCTTTTGAAAATGCTCTGCAAGTCATGCGTCGGCATGGCTTGCTGCCGCGTAGGCGTAGGCGCAATTCACTTGCGCCGTCAACGCCGGAGCGGGCGTCTTAAAAGCGATCTGCTCTAGGAGGCCGTCCCTATGTGCCGCCCAGTTCCGCGAGCCTCCCGCGCACGACCTTGCCGCTGGGGGTAAGCGGCAGCTCGGGCACGAAGCATATTCTGTCCACGACCCATTGCAGAGGCAGGGCCTTGCGGATCTCGCCGCGCAGCTCTTCGGTGTGCTCGCGCACTACGGCGAAAACGGCCAGAGCCTCGCCCGCCAGGGTGTGCGGCACGCCACAGGCCGCGGCTGACAGGACTCCGGGCACGTTGTTCACAATGGCGTCTACCTCCTGCAGGGACACGCGCAGGCCCTTGACCTTGACGATATCCTTGCTGCGGCCCTTGATCCACAGGCAGCCGTCCTCGTCCAGCAAACCAAGATCGCCCGTGCGCAGCCAGCCGTCCTCCATGAGCACCGTCTCTTGCCGCTCGCAGCACCAGTAGCCCGGCGTGATCGAGTCTCCGCTGACCATGACCTCGCCGATCCCGTGCTTGTCCGGTTCGTGGATGCGCAAGGTGAGTTGGCCGATGGCCCGGCCGACGCTGCCCTTCTTGTTCTCGTACAGGGCCGGGTCCAGGGTGGTGATGCGCGCCGTGGCTTCGGTGGCGCCGTACATGACGTAGAAGGCCACGCCCGGCTTGGCCGCGCGGATGCGCTCGATGGTCGGCGCGTCCAGGGGGCCGCCGGCTTGCAGGAAGCGGCGCAGATGGGGCAGCTCCATGCGCGCCAGGGCCGAGCGCGTGTCCAGGATGCGGTAGACCGACGGCACTCCGGCGAAGCTCGTGCAGCGGTATTCGTCCATGGCCGCCAGCACCGTGTCAGGGTAGGTGAAACGCGAGTCGAGCACGCAGTCGCCCCCGGCCCACAGATGGCTCAGCAGCACGCTGACGCCGAAGCAGTAGCTCATGGGCAGGATAAGCATGGCCCGATCGCCGGGCTGTAGGTGCTGGCTGGCGGCTATGTCGCGGGTATTGGTCAGCAGGTTGCGGTGCGTGACCATGATGAAGCGCACGGCCCGGCCCGTGGTGCCCGAGGTGGCCATGAGCGCGGCCAGGTCGTCGGGGCCGCGCGGTTCGGCCTGCACTGGCGCGCCCACCAGCGAGTCCGGTCCCACGAGGCTGGCCACGCGAGGCGTGGGCAGGCCTTCGAGCCAGGCGGAATCAGGTACCCAAACGCCTTCCGCTCCCAGGTCGCCCAGGGCGACGGATAGCTTGTCGCGCTCCACGGGCACGGCGGTCAGGCCTGCATACTGTGCGCCCAGGTAAGCCAGTACGGTCCACAGCGTCTGGTCGCAGCCGATGGCCAGGCGCTGTCCGGGGGCAAGCCCTGCCGCGCGCATGGCCCCGGCGGCCGAGGCCACGGCTTCGGCCAGACCCGTTTCGATGGCGTTGCCGCGGCGTGCGTCGATGAGTGCGGCCGTAGGGGCGAGACGATCAATGATGTGCTTGGCGATGTTCCAGTCCATGTTTTCCTCCACCTCTTGTTATGTATTGCGGCGGAGAGGGAGCATGGCAATGCTTATGGCCGGGAGTGAATCTAATCGTCTTGCGGCGTCGCTCGGGATGGAGGCCAAGCAGGTCCGGATGGAATCCTGACCCGGACCTGCCCGACTCAGGAAAGGGGAGCGCAGGGAACGCGCAGATGGAATGTACTGCCCCGGCCGGGCTCACTGTCCAGCCAGATGCTGCCGCCGGCAAGCTCCGCCAGCCGTTTGGCCAGGGCGAGCCCCAGGCCCGTGCCTTGGGTATGCTTGTTAAGCGGCCGCTCAAGTTGGGTAAAGGGCTGGAACAGGCGCGGCAGGTCCTCGGAAGCTATGCCGAGGCCGGAATCAGTCACGGCGAAGTACAGGCACTCGCGGCCGGTCTCGTCAACGCAGTGGTCCACGAACAGGTTTACCCATCCCTTGGACGTGAATTTGACGGCGTTGGAGAGCAGATTGTCCAGGGCCTTGCGGGTCTGCTCCCAGGCCAGCACGGCCTGTGCCGGCACGCGCGGAGAGATGGTCAGAATCGCTTCCAGATCCTTGGCGCTCGCCTGCCGTCGGATTTCCTCGAACATCTGCGCCAGAGCGGGAGCGAGTTCCACGGTCCCTGGATTGGGCGCGACCTGGGAGGCTTCGATACGGGCCATTTCGAGAATGTCGCCGACAATGGCGGACAAGCTCTCGGCGGATTGGATGATCAGGTCCAGGTACTGGGCATGCCCTGGCTCGACCTTGGGCCGCAGCAGAGTGGATAGGCCCAGGATGCCGCCAATGGGCGTGCGCAGTTCATGGCTCATGTTGGAGAGGAATTCGTGCTTGACCTTTTCGGCGACCGTGGCGGCCTGGCTGGTCTCCACCAGGGCGTCCAGCAGACGGTGGTGCCGGGTGACGTCGTGCAGGATAAACAGCAATTGGCCGTTCGGGAGGTCGGCTACGAAAGCAGGCTCGATTTCCCGTTGGTTTTCAGCTCGCTTGGGCAAATTGCGCTCGCCGGCGAAACCGAAGATATCCTCGACGCCGATCCAGCCTCGGATGACGGGCTTTCCGAACGCAGTCAGGGCGAGCCCAAGGAGATCAGCGCGTGTGTAGCCCACCAAAGCACAGGCCGCAGGGTTGGCGTCCGTTAGGCGACCCTGCCGATCCACCAGCACGAAGGCGTCCACGGCCCGTCCGAAAAGACTTGCGAATGTCGGATTTGCGGGCGGGGCATTCTGGTCGCGGCTATGGTCTTGGCCATCGGGAATGGTCGACAGGAGGACTGTCTGCCCATGCTGATTCTCTGGAAAGGAGTGCGAAGGGGGCTCCGCGGAGACGCTCGTCGGGGGGATGGCCGCCGGGGAAGCCTTGTAATCACTTGCGGTGGCGTCGGCGGGTGAGGGCATGTCGTCGGCAGGCTGTTTGTCGGTCGTCTGCCGTGAGCGTTTATCGGCACAGCCGGTAGGCCAGAATTCCGGCTTCATGTGATCAGCCATGCCTTACTTCTCTTAGGCAAATCCATGGTGGGTGGGCGCTGGTGCGGCAGGTTTCCGCACGGCAGATGATTACAACGTATGAACGATGATCAGTCCAGGGGCGCTCTTAGCTTCTTTCCTCCAAAAAATCTAGTACGTCATTGAACTTATATCAATATTTGTACGCCGCCAGCATGCAAGCGCATACTGGAAACGTATTGCCGCCAAGGCAGCGCAACCTTGCGGATGGCTACGCGTAAAAAGAGCATGCAACGAGCAAAAAAGAGGGTGGCAGGCAGCCACCCTCTTTTGATGATGCGATATCCGCTTCCGGAATCTAGCGTCTGGCCAAATCCTGCATGGCTTTGAAGCTCGTGGGCAAGTCCGCATTCTCATCCACGCCCTGGCGCAGGAAGTCGTTGATGGGCCCGATCATCTTGAGGGCCTTGTCGATTTCCGGGTTGGACCCCTGGGCGTAGGCGCCGATGTTGACCATGTCCTCGACGCGCTTGAAGGTGGCCATATGCCGGATGAGCGTGCGGCCTGCGACCTGCGCTTCGGGGGTGGTGATGTCGGAGCGCAGTCGCGACACGCTCTTGAGCACGTCGATGGACGGGTAGTGGCCGGCGTCGGCCAATTCGCGAGTGAGCACGATGTGGCCGTCCAGGATGGAACGCGTTGCGTCGGCCACGGGCTCGGTGAAGTCATCGCCGTCCACCAACACGGTGTAGATGCCCGTGATGGAGCCCTTGGCGCTTTTGCCGGCGCGCTCCAGAAGCTTGGGCAGGTGCGCGAAGACACTCGGAGTGAAGCCGCCGCGCGTGGGTGGCTCGCCCGCCGCCAGGCCCACCTCACGGCCGGCCATGCAGAAGCGCGTCACCGAGTCCATCATGAGCAGCACGTCCTTGCCCTGATCGCGGAAGAATTCGGCCATGGCCGTGGCGGCGTAGGCCGCGCGCATGCGCACCAGCGGGCTGGTGTCCGAAGTGGCCACCACGAGCACGGAGCGCTTCATGCCCTCGGGTCCCAGATCGCGCTCCATGAACTCCACCACCTCTCGACCGCGTTCACCCACCAGGGCGATGACGTTCACGTCGGCCTTGGTGTAACGGGCCATCATGCCCATGACCGTCGATTTGCCGACGCCCGAGCCGGCCATGATGCCGACGCGCTGGCCCTTGCCCAAGGTCAGCAGGGCGTTGACCGCGCGTACGCCCACGTCCAGTGGCTCGTTGATGCGCGGCCTGGTCAGCGGGTTGGGCGGTTCGGTGTGCAGGGGGTAATAGGCCTCGGGCGCGGGCGCCTCCCGGCCGTCCAGGGGGGCTCCGAAGGCATCCAGGGCGCGGCCCAGGAAGCCGAAGCCCACGGGGAAGTGCGGAGGATTGCTCGAATTCTGGATAAGACTTCCGGGCCTGACCCCGCGCATGTCGCCGTAGGGCATGAACAGGCAAGCGCCGTCTCTGAAGCCTACGATCTCGGCGGCCAAGGATTCGCCTCCGGGTTCGTGGGGCACGAGGTGGCAGACCGCGCCGACAGGGGCCTTGATGCCGCGGCCTTCGGCCACCAGCCCCACGACCTTGGTGATCTTGCCGAAGTTGCGGACCGGCCGCAGTTCGGAGAGGTAGTGCAGGCAGGCGGTTGGATTCACTCGGTTAGTCCTCCCGCTCCAGCGTGAGCTGGTCCAGAATCTGCGATACGCCTGTCCAGCGCCCGTTCAGGGTGTTGTCCACGATGCCGTCGTTCGATTCGATCCACAAGCCTCCCGGCTCCAGGTCGGCTGATTCGCGGATGGTCCAGCCCGAGAGGGAGGGGTAGCGGTCGCGGGATGCCTCCAGCAGGGGAGTCAGCAGTTCCCGTTCTCCGGGGCGCACAAGGATTGTCAGGTTGAGCTGCGAGTCGATGAGGTCCAAGGATTCGCGCAGGAGGTTTTCCAGCATCTCCGCGCGCTTTTGGTCCATTTCCACGGCCAGGGTGCGTTCCACGGCCAAGCGGATAAGCTGCACGATGTCGGCGGCCTGACGATCAAAGGCCTGTTTGCCGGCGGATCGTATGGCCGAAAGCGTCTGCGCCAAATCCTCGGCCATGTCGGACTGCTTGGCCGCGGCCTCCTTGAGGGCCTCGCTTCGGCCTTGAGCCAGCCCCTCCTCGTAGGCCTTGCGCTTAATCTCCTCGGCATCGGCCATGGCTTGAGCCAAGATCTCCGTGGCCTTGCCCATGGCTTTGTCACGCACGCGAGAGAGATATTCCTCGCCGGCTTTCTCGTCCCATACCGGAGGTTTCTTGCCCTCGATCTCCTGCACCGAGGTGACCTTGGGCAAGCCGTCGCTCATGGATAATATGACGCGGCCCGAGACGAAGCGCACACCTTCCGCATCGGGCTCGGTGTGCTCGCCGCTGTCCAGAGCCTGGGCGCGCGCGGGCTTTTCAGCCCGCGCCTCACGCACCAGTAGTTCAGCCTGTTCGCTAGATAAAGACATCGCCCGAACCTCTGCCGACCACTATGCGGCCCTCGGTTTCCATGCGGCGGACGACCTTGACCACGGCCTGCTGAGCGCCTTCCACATCGGCCAGGCGCACGGGGCCCATGATTTCCAGGTCTTCCTTGATCATGGTCGCGGCGCGCTCGGACAGGTTCTTGAAGAACTTCATCTTCAGATCCTCACTGGCGCCCTTGAGGGCCAGGGTGAGCTCGTCGTTGGAGATCTCCTTGAGCAGCTCGCGGATGGAGCGGTCGTCGATGGCCTTGATGTCCTCGAAGACGAACATGAGGTTTCTGATCTCCTCGGCCATCTGCGCGGACTCTTCCTCGATCTCGGAGAGAACCTCCTCCTCGGTCTGCCGGTCCACGGCGTTGAGGATTTCGGCCACCGCGGCCACGCCGCCGACCTTCTTGCCTTCCTTGCCGCCCATGGCGATGAGCTGGCTCTGGAGGACCTTGTCGACTTCCATGAGCATGTCCTCGGCCACGGCCTCGAGTTTGGCCAAGCGCATGAGCACCTCGGCGCGCATGCCGCCGGGCAGGCTGGCCAGAAGATCCGCGGCCTGCTCCGAGTGCAGGTGGCCGAGGATGAGGGCCAGGGTTTGCGGGTGCTCGTTGCGCAGGATCTGGGCCAGTATCCTGGGGCTGACGTTCTGCAGCTCGCGAAAGGGCGCCGGGCCGCTGTCCATGTTGAGCTGGTCCATGATGTACTTGGCGGTGTCGCCGTCCAGGGACTTCATGAGCAGCCGGCGTACCTGGTCCGCGCCGCCGGTCAGCAGTTCGTGGCCGTAGGCCAGGGTTTCGTTGTACTCCCTGACGACCTCTTCCACGTCTTCCTTGGGCACTGATTCCATGTTGAGCATGGCCCTGGAAACCTGAGCTATCTCGGCCCGGTCCATGCGCTTGAAGCATTCGGTGGTGAACTTCTCCCCTAGAGCCAGCAGAAGGATGGCTGTTTTCTGGGGGCCGCTGTACTGCTGCATCATGTTAGGCTGCCTCTTGCTTCAGCCAAGTCTTGAGCACTGCCACTGCTTGATCCATGTCCTTCTCGGCAAGCTGCAAGGCTTGTGCCTTGGCCAACTCAAGCCGCCTGTTCAGGTCCAGCACCTCGTCCTGCACGCCTTCCTCGAGGGCGAGGCGTTCGTCGGCTTCGGGCAGGCTGATGAGTTCCTCGATCTCTTCGGCTGCGACCTTGGGCTTGATGAGCGAGAGCACCACCGGCCGCACGATGAGCAGCAGGAAGAGGAAGATGAGCAGGCCGTTGAGGATGGGTTTGCCCAGGCGCTGCATGTACTCGAGCATGGTCTGCATCAGGCTCGGCTCGCCGAACATGTCGGGCTCGCCAAAGGAAATGTTGGAAACTTCGATGGCGTCGCCGCGCGACTGGCTGAAGCCGACGGTATTGCGCACGAGCTCCGTGATGCGCTGGATCTCCTCCTGGGAGCGCGGCACCCACACGGGCTCGCCTTCTCCCTCGGCGGGCGCCTGCCAGGTTCCGTCCACGATGACGGCCACGGACAGGCGGTCGATCTCGCCCACGGGCACGACGATGCTCTGCTGTTCCTTGTTGATCTCGAAGTTGGTGGTGCGCGTTTCCCGGTTGGAGTCCTGGCTGGAGAGGCTTCCGTTGAAGCCGTCGCCACGGAAGTTCGGGTCGGGCTCTCCGCCTTCGATATTGGCCCTGCCCTTGGTCTGCTCCTCGGTGCGCTGCTCGCTGCGCACGACCGCCGAGCTGGGGTCGTAAATATCCTTGGTGATGGTCTTCTGGCTGAAGTCCACGTCGGCGTTGACGCGGGCGATGACCTTGCCCACGCCCACCACAGGCGTCAGGAGCTGCTCGATGCGCTGTTCGAGATTGCGCTGCAGTGTGGTGCGGTACTCAAGCTGGCCCAAGGTCAGACCTTTCACCGAATCATCGGAATCGGCCTGGAAGAGGAGCTTGCCGGCCACGTCGGCCACGGTGATCTGACTTTTGTCCAGCCCTTCCACCGAGAGTGACACGAGGTTGACTATGGCCTCGATCTGCTTCTGATTAAGCTCCCGTCCCTCGGCGAGCTTGAGGATAATGGAGGCGGTGGGCGGGGACTGCTCCTCGATGAACAGGCTCTTGTGGGGCATGACGATGTGCACGCGGGCGCGTTCGATCTCGGGGAACTCGGTGATGGTGCGCGACAGTTCGCCCTGCAGGGCGCGCTGGTAGTTGATGCGCTGCACGAAGTCGGTCTGTCCGATCTTCACCTCGTCGAAAAGCTCGAATCCCAAGCCCGTGCCATGCAGGAGACCTTCCCCCGCCATGTCCAGGCGCAGCTGATAGACCTGGTCCGAAGGGACGAGCACGGTCTTGCCGCTATCCTCAAGCTTGTAGTCGATCTTCTGTTTCTTCAGCTGCTCGGCGACCCTGCCCGCGTCTTCAGGCGGGAGGTTCGAGTAGAGTATCTTGTAGTCCGGCTGGTTCAGCCAGATGATGAGCAGGAGGAAGATGACGACCAGCGAGGCCGCCAAGCCACCGATCATGACCCGTTGGGCCATGGAACGGTCGCTCCAGAAGGCTGTCAGCTTATTTAGGCTGTCTTGCAGGAAGGGAGGCATTGTCCGTGCTCCTCAGCTCGCGTATAGTGTGTCGGTTTCCAGGTAATGCGTCGCCTCTAGAAGCTCATGCGCATTATTTCCTGATAGGCCGTCATGATTTTGTTGCGCACCGCGCTGGTCATGTTGATAGCCAGGCCGGCCTTCTGGATCTGGATCATGAGCTCGTGCACGTTCTGGTTTTCGCCGGAGGCAAAAGCCTCGACCATGGAGTTCTTCTCCAGTTGCAGGTCGTTGACCTTCTTGAGCGAGGCATTCATGGTCTTGGTGAAGCCGGATTCGGCGTCGGGATTGTAGCTGGCGCTGCCCAGAGCCTTTTTCTCGGCTTCCTTGTGGGCGTCCAGGGCCTTCGAGTATGCCCTCATGGCGACATTGGAAACGCTCATATCAATCACTCCCTATTTTTCTTCGGTTCCGATTTGCTTATACGCTCTGGCCGATCTGCAGAGCCTTGCTGAACATGCTCTTGATGGATTCCACCGAGGCGGCGTTGGCTTCGTAGGAGCGCATGGCCGTGATCATGTGGGCCATCTCCTCGACCACGTTGATATCCGGAAAACGCACGTTGCCGAATTCGTCGGCGTCGGGGTGTCCGGGATCGTTAACGATCTTGAAGGGCCGATTGTCCTTGGTGATGTGCGAGATCTTGACGCCCTTAAGCTCGCGTTCCATGGCGTCCATCATGGCGCTGTCGAAGGGCGAGCGGGTGCCCGTGGTTTGAAAGACCACGGTCTTGCGCCGGTAGGGCCCGCCTTCGGCCGTGCGCGTGGTGTTGATGTTGGCCAGGTTGGACGAGATGATGTTCAATTGCGTCCGTTTGGCCGTGAGGCCCGAAGCGGCCACATCGAGTGCGGTCATGAAGTCCATGGTGGCCCTCCTGCTAGCTCTTGCTTTCGTTTATGACTTTGTTGATGCCCTTGTAGCCTTCCTTGGTCAGTTGGCTCAGGGCGTCATAGAGCATGTTGTTCTTGCTGAGGATGGCCATTTCCTTGTCCAGATCCACGGAATCCTGTCCGTGCTCGGCGCGAGGCTTGAACTCCTTCTCCCAGTCGCCGGAGAATCCCTTGGCGTTGAACGCGGTCGGTACATGGTTTTCATCCGTCCTGGCCATCTTACCGCGTGAGTCTATGTCCAGGGCCTTCTGGAGCTTCTCCTCGAAATCAAGCCGACGCGGCTTATAGTTCGGCGTATTGATGTTGGAGATATTGGCGATGACGAGATTCTGACGTTGCAGACGCAGGTCCATGACCTTCTTGGTTAGCTCCATATGGGGCTGGAACAGTGTCTTCATGGCGTATTCATCCTCCTTCTGCGAGCCTTGGGCATTCACGCCCGCGGCAGATGTCGGTTCGGAACGCATATCGAATAGCAAAGCTCGTTCCATTTTATAACATATTGATATCTTTATAGATGCTCTAATGAAATACTGTCTGGAAGCCGACAGGGAGGTGTGCGGCAGTTCGTCGGAGGTGAGGGGAAAACAATTCCCTCAACGGGGAGCTATGAAGGCTCAGGTAGAGCTTTTTTTCATCCCCCGGCGAGTGGTCGTTGTTAAAATAATAATAAATTATAGACGCTTGAGTTGTATATTTGAATTGGCAAGGCGATTGCATTTAGCCGGCAACGGTACAGTCTTCCGCTATAAACCACCCGACGGAGGGGATGTTATGAGCACCAATCTTGACTACGAGATCAACAAGGAACTCGGGGAATGCTACCTGTTCATGGGTGAGCTGGACAAGGCCGAGGACTACTACAAGAAGGCCATCGGCTCCAACGGCGTGCACGCCGATCCTTACCTCGGCATGGCCACCATCGCCGTGCAGCGCGGCGAACTGGACAAGGCCCTGACTCTGTACCAGAAGGCCGCTTCCATCGAAGAGAGCGACAAGCCCCTGGCCGGCATGGCCCTGGTGGAGATGGAGATCGGTCGCGAAGAGGCCGCCTTCGAGCACATGATCAAGGCTCTGGAGAAGAATCCCGAGAACATGGTGGCCATCTTCGGCCTCATCCGCCTGGCCCACACCCTGGGCCGCCTGGACACCGTGGTCCCGCACCTGGAGAACTACCTCCAGCTCGACCCCATGAAGAACGAGATCCGTTACTCTCTCGCGGGTTGCTTGATCTGCCTGGGCCGCAACGCCGAGGCCAAGAACCACCTGGCGCGCATTCTGGAGAACGATCCCGATAACGCCCAGGCCAAAGAACTGATGAGCCAGGCCGCCTAACTTTTCTGTTCGGCATCCCCTCCCGGAACGGCTTCCCGCCCTATCCATCCCTACCCTACTATCAGGGCGGGAAGCCAACGAGGAGAGCGGCTTGCCAAGGGTCGGCAAATCTGGCACAGGCTCCAAAAAACAGGAGTTAGCGCATGGATATGCTGCCCATCGGCAGGGCGCTTTTGAGCGTCACGGACAAGTCGGGCCTCGCCGAGTTCGCCGCCTTCCTGGCTGGAAACGGCGTGGAGCTGGTTTCCACGGGCGGCACCAAGAAAGCCATGGAGGCCGCGGGCCTTGCGGTCACATCCGTCAGTGATGTGACGGGCTTCCCCGAGATCCTTGGCGGCAGGGTCAAGACGCTGCACCCGTACATTCACGGCGGCGTGCTGGCCGACAAGGACGATCCGGCCCATCTGACAACACTGGCGGACCACGGCATCAAGACCTTCGACCTGGTCTGCGTCAATCTCTACGATTTCGCCTCGGCCGTGCGCGGCCAGGCCGACCTCAAAGCCGCCGTGGAGCAGATCGACATCGGCGGTCCCACGCTGCTGCGCGCCGCGGCCAAGAATTTTCACTCCATGCTGGTGGTCCCGGACCCGCTGCACTATCCTCGCATCATGGCCGAGCTGGCTGCCAACGGCTTTAAGGTCGGGCTCGGGCTGCGTCGGGAGTTGGCCGCCGAAACCTTCCGCAGGGTTTCGGGCTACGACGCCATGATCGCGGAGTACATCTCCAGCAGGGAGGCATAACGCCATCGCCAAAGTCCAGGGCAACACCGAAGGTCTCAAGGTCAGCCAGCTAAAGGGTCTTGAGCGCCTTTACCAGCGCCGCTATCCGCCCCTGGGCGGCTATAGTGTCGACCAGGCCAGGGAACTGGCCATGCTTTCGGCCGCCAGCGGGCGCCAGATCGGCCTGCTTCTGGACCGCCAGGGCCGTCCCGAGATGGTCATAGTGGGCAACGCCCACTCCATCCTGATTCCCGAACTGGGCCGCGAACGGGCCGTGGGCGGCCGCTTGCGCGGCCTGCGCCTCCTGCACACGCACCTCACCGACAGCGGGCTGTCCGAAGAGGATCTCACGGACATGCTTTTCCTGCGCCTGGATTCGATGGCGGCCTTGAGCGTAGACAAGCTCGGCCAGCCGCAGACTTTGCATGTGGCGCACCTGCTTCCGCCCAATCCCGAGAACCGCTCCTGGGAGATCCTGCCGCCCAGGCGTTGGGATCGCCTGGACCTTGACTTCACGGCCATGGCCGAGTCCCTGGAGGACGAGCTGGCGCGCGGCGTCGAGGTCAAGGCCGTGGCGGGCGAAGAGCGCGCCCTGCTGATATCCGTGTCAACGGAGTCGCGCGCCGTGCAGGAAGCTTCGCTCAATGAACTGGCCGAGCTGGCGCGCACCGCGGGCTTGTCCGTCATGGGCCGCATGACCCAACGCATGCGTCAGATGAATCCCAAGACTGTGCTGGGCAAGGGCAAGATCGCCGAGTTGGAGGTCCAGGCCCTGCAACAGGACGCCCAGGTGCTCGTCTTCGACCGCGAGCTGACGCCCGCGCAGCAGCGTACCCTGGCCGACATGACCGAGCGCAAGGTGCTGGACCGCACTCAGCTCATTCTGGACATTTTTGCCCAGCGCGCCACCTCCCGCTCGGGCAAGCTGCAGGTGGAGATGGCCCAGCTCAAGTACCTCCAGCCCAGGCTGGTGGGCCAGAACAGGGCCTTGTCGCGGCTGGCCGGCGGCATCGGCGGCCGGGGTCCCGGCGAGACCAAGCTGGAGATCGACCGCCGCCGCGTGCGCGAGCGCATCACGCGCATCAAGAGCGAGCTTGAGGACCTGCGCCGTCGGCGGGGCTACACCCGCGAACGCAGGGCCAAGTCTGGCGTGCCCGTTGTGGCTCTGGTGGGTTACACCAACGCCGGGAAATCGACGCTGCTCAATACCCTGACAGGCTCCGTGGTCCTGGCCGAAGACAAGCTCTTCGCCACCCTTGACCCCACCAGCCGACGCATCCGCTTCCCTCGCGAACGCGAGGTGGTGCTTACGGATACCGTGGGTTTCATCCGCCAACTGCCTGACGAGCTCCGGGAGGCATTTCAGGCCACCCTGGAGGAGTTGGAATCCGCCGACCTGCTGGTGCACGTGGCCGATGCCGGCTCCCCGGAGCTGGAATCCCAGGTGGCGGCGGTGGAATTCATTCTGGGCGAGATGGAGCTTGGGAAAATCGCGCGCGTGCTGGTGCTCAACAAATGGGACACCCTGGCGGAGGAAGAGCGCCAGATCGTGCGCAACATCTATCCCGAAGGCATTCCGGTCGTTGCCAAGGACAGGAGCAGTCTGGAGCCGCTGGTGGAGGCCATCCTGGCCAAGCTGCCGGAGGCCGGTGACACGGAAGTGACGCAGAGTGATCAGCAGTAGGTAGAAACCGTTCCATTTTATTCCATTCGGCCTTCGATATACCATCTCTTCGCCATGGCAGCCCCCACAAGCCATGGCCTTTCATTTGCTGAAGATCCCGCACCCAGTCCTCACGTCACAAATCATTGACCGCTCGCCCTCTATCAACCGTATGCTGCAGCCAGGGGACGGAGGAGAGGAGGAGCGGTTATGCCTGGGCTGCGTTTGGTCTCCGGCTCAAACGCCGGGATCTGCTTTCTCGCCATCCTGCTGTTTTGCATCCTCGCTTTTGCGGGGTGCACAGACAACGAGCCTGATGACACTACCGACCTCGTGTCCGAGAACGAGCCCAACGACACGCTCGTCCAGGCCACCGGCATCCCCGTGGGAGTTACAGTCATTGGGACCGTGGATCAGGGCGATGATTTCGCGGACTTCTTCATCTTTTCCGTGTTCGTGAGCGGGTCGTACACCATGACCCTCAGCGGATTTGGGGCCAACGATCTGGATCTGCTCCTCTACGACCGGAACGGCTTGTTGCTCGCCAGGGCGGATTCCGATGGCGCGTCAAGGGAGATCGTCCGCTTCCTGGATGTCGATGTGCAATACGTAATCGAAGTTCGGGCTGTGGATGCGCCTTCCACCACGGCATACACCTTGCGGATCGACGGGCAGGTTGGTCTGGGGGAACGAAGTGCGCTGAAAAGGCCTGCTCACGACGAAAGCGCACGCGAGCAGGCCCATACTGGATTTGCTTTTGCTCAAGGCTGGCTAAAATCGCTCAAACTCTTCATCCGCCAAGTCCAGATTGATGCGCTTGGGCTGCTACGCCGGAATTTTGTCTCCAGCGGCACGCAAGGTCGTGCCTTCGTTCCCGGCCCGAATAGCCATGGCCTTGCGTTCGGGTAGCGCAGGCGCTCGCTCTGATAACGCAGGTGCAAGCGCGGTCGCGGCGCGGCGGGAGGGCAGGGCGGAACGTGTGGGCTCGCCTAGGCGCAAGGTCCGGGATCTGACAATGCCACTGTCGTTCAGCCGGAAGTAGCCGATGGTCGCACGCAGGTGCTCGGCCTGGCCGGAAAGCTCCTCGCTCGTGGAGGCCAGCTCCTCGGCTGAAGCGGCGTTGTGCTGCACGGTGCTGTCCTGGTCGCGCACGGCCTTGCTGATCTGCTCTTCGCCGCGTCCGCCCACGACAAACAGGTAATCGTTCTTGCCGATGCCTGCGTTTTTTATTGCTTGGCGCAGGGCGGCCACGTTTTCCTGCAGAACCCCTACATACAACGCGCCGATGACTCGGCCGTCGGGAGCGCGAAGGGGCTCGTAGCTGGTTAGATACCAGGCGTCGACCACGTAGGCTCGGCCCTGGTAGCCGCGGCCGGAGCTAATTGCCTGGGCCACGGGGCTGTTGCCCGGAATGTAGGTGCCGTTGGCCGCGATTTTGGTGGCCACGCGCAGCAGATCGCCACGCTCGTTCAAGACCTGGAAGACGGTGGCCGTACAGTCCACCAGGGTGCGCAGCTTATCCACAACGGTATGGGTCGGATGGGGTCCACGTTCTGGCCCAGCCACTCGCCTCCGAGCATCATGCGCGGCAGCCTTGCCAGCGAGGCGTTCCCGCTGACCTGATTTACGGCTCGCCACTCCACGGTCTCGCGCGCCAGCGAGAAACCGCCGGATGTATCGGTGAGCTCGCGCATCACGCGCATGTTGCCCTCAAGGAGCTTGGTCAGGCTTTCATGCTGGGACTTCACTAGCCCCAAGGCGTCGTGACCGGCGAGCGTGATCTGCTGCTGCGCCTGCCCTTCGAAGGTCTCGTGCATTTAAACTTGAAGCTGTCCTTGCTTCCACAAGATAATGGCCACGATGCATGCGGCGGTCGCCGCAACGAGGCTGACGCCCGCGGCAAGTATCTTTGTTCCAATCTTCATTGAGTCCTCGGTCTGGTAAAAGTCCAGGCGCTTGATCAATCAACCAGCCACTATAAAGACCATGTAATCCGGAAATTGCGCCGGATTTGGCGAACGCTTGTTGAATTATGTAGGAATGCCCGCGCGCCATTGTCTTGCTGGAATTGGAAGGGCACGACTGCTTTGGGTCGGCAAACCGGCTGTATGTGCTCAAGATAGCAAGAGTTGTTTTATATAGAGTGGTGAGTGGATTGGATGAACTGAGAAGAGGCCACATATGTCCATTGCCGGAGCGTGTCGGCAAAAGTGATGCGCAACGCCCGATCAGCCGGATTTCTCAACCTGCTTGGCCAAGGCAATGTCGTCATGCTAGCTTGAGTGCGCCCTGGGCCGTAGAGACGCTGCCGTGGCGCAGGATAATTGGAGTCCGCCTGTGGAGAGTACGCACGATCTGTCCGTGACCATCCTCGTCCTGGGTTTGACCATAGGCTTGGCCATGCTGATCAAGGCCTTCTTCAGCCGCGGCATCCTGCCACCCCTGGTGGGATATATCGGCCTGGGCTTGGGGCTGCGGCTTGTGGAGCAGGGCTGGGGCGCGCCGTATCCAGAGAGCAGGGACATTTTTCTTTTCCTGGGCGACGCGGGCCTGGTAGCGCTTCTGTTCAGGGTGGGACTCGAAAGCAATCTACGCAGGCTCAGGTCCCAGATCGGTCGCGCCAGCCTGGTGGCGGTCGGAGACATCTGTCTGGCCGGCATCGTCGCCTATGGGGCCTGCCGCTGGCTGCTGTCCCTGGACCTGACCCAGAGCGTCATCGTGGCTTCAGCGTTGACCGCCACGAGCGTGGGCGTGACCGTGAGCGTATGGCAGGCGGCGGGTTCGCTGAACACGCGGACCGGCGCGTTGCTCGTGGACGTGGCAGAAATGGACGACATCGCGGGGGTGATCATCCTCGGCCTGGTTCTGGCCTTGGCCTCCGACCTGCGCACTGGCCACGTAAGGCTGGAGGCCTTCGAGACCGTCCTTGGGCTGACTCTGGCCAAGTTGGCCCTGTTCACCGCGGTCTGCTTCGCCTTCGCCCGCTATCTGGAGCGTCCGCTCATGGCTTTCCTGCGCCACTGGGAAGTGCCGGCGGACCTGAATTTGACCATGACCGCCCTGGGCTTCATCTTGGCAGCACTGGCCGGCCTGCTCGGTTTTTCCCTGGCCATCGGAGCCTTCTTCGCCGGACTGGCCTTCAGCCGCGACCCAAGGGCGCTGCCGCTGGACCGCGGCTTCACGCCCATCTACGAGCTGCTCAGCCCTTTCTTCTTCATCGGCATCGGCTTGCGCATCGCCCCGGCATCATTGCCCATGGCCGGACTGGCCAGTCTGGTGCTCCTGCTGGCCGCGCTGCTTGGCAAGCTCCTTGGCAACGGGCTGCCGGTCTGGTTCCTGGAGAACAGGCGGGCAGCCTTGCTTGTGGGCGTGAGCATGGCGCCGCGGGCCGAAGTCACCATGATCATCATGCAGATGGGCCAGGGGCTGGGGGACTGGGCGGTCCCGGATGCCATCTTCGCGGCTGTGGTATTATCGAGCGTGCTGACCTGCATCGTCGGGGCTGTGTTGGTCAAGGTCATGCTCGACAAGTTGAGCCCCGGGTAGAACTGAAGGAGGCGCGGATGTTCGGCAGAAAGATCAAGCTATTCACCTTATTCGGCTTCGAAGTCAGCATAGACGCAAGCTGGATCATCATCGTCGTGCTGGTGACATGGTCACTGGCCGTGGGATTTTTCCCCAGCTACTACCCGCGACTGGACGTTCCCACATATTGGGCCATGGCCGCCGTAGGCGCTCTGGGACTGTTTGCTTCCATTATCTTCCACGAGTTTTGGCATTCGGTGGTGGCTCGGCGCATGGGCTTGCCCATGCGCGGCATCACGCTGTTTCTCTTCGGCGGAGTATCCGAGATGACCGAAGAGCCGCGCTCGGCGCGCACCGAGCTGTGGATGGCCGCAGCCGGGCCGTTCTCCAGCATACTGCTCGGCTTTGCCTTCTGGGGCGTGTACCGCTGGGGCGATTCCGTCGGCTGGCCGGCGCCGGTTCTCGGCGTCACGGCCTACCTCGCTTTCATCAATTTCATTCTGGCCGCTTTCAATCTTCTGCCGGCTTTCCCTTTGGACGGCGGCCGCATCATTCGCTCGCTACTCTGGCGTTGGAAAAAAGACCTGACCTGGGCCACGTGCATAGCCGCGTCCCTGGGCGCCATCATCGGGGCCATACTCATTGGTCTGGGGCTGCTCAACATGCTCGCCGGCGCGCTGGTTGGCGGGCTGTGGTACCTGGTTATCGGCATCTTCCTGCGCAGCGCGGCCCAGTCCTCCTACCGTCAGGTCGTGGTTCGGCAGCGCCTGCAAGGCGAACGGGTGCGCGACCTCATGGTGCGCGATCCGGTCACGGTCGCTCCCGATCTGCTGCTTACGGAGTTCGTGGAGGATTTCATCTACAAGCACCATCATGACATGTATCCGGTGCTGGACAATGGACGGCTGGTAGGGGCCGTGCGCATCAAAGACGTGCGCACGGTGCCGCGCGAGGAGCGCGGGTGGCGCAAGGTGGCCGACGTGCTCAGTCCGTTCACGGCGGAGCTTGTCCTGCCGCCGGACATGGACCTTGGCGAGGCCCTGGACCGTATGACCACCAGCGGCAACAGCCGCTTCCTGGTGGTCGAGGAAGGTCGGCTGGCCGGTCTGATCACCCTGAAGGATGTATCCACGGCGGTATCGGTGCGCTTGCAGCTGGAGAGCTGAACCGGACACACGGTCTGCTGGCGTGGACAGATGTGCCGTCAGCGGTTAGGGTTCCGATCAATCGAGCGGAAATACACCTTTGGATGAGGACCAATCATGGCCGAGCAATGCTTTCCCCTGCCCGTGGCGGTGGATGCCGCCCACGGACTGTTAAAGGCCTTGCAAGGCGCGCCGGGCATCCGTCGCGTGGCGCTGGCCGGCTCCGCGCGCAGGCACATGGAAACCGTCAGGTCCGTGACCATCGTGGCCGGCGTCGGGGACAAGGCCAAGAGTTCCACGACCCTGTCCGGCTTGTCGGGCCTAGCGGGCGGCCAGGGCCATTCCGATGACCTCATGAGCCGCAGGGAGGTGCGCCTGGAGGGCGGCTTGCCGGCGGAGATCGTGCTCGTGCCCGACGACTGCTTCGGCGCGGCCATGTTCCTGCGCACGGGAACCTATGTCCATGTGGCCGCGGTCGCGTCCCTGGCCGGCGAGCAGGGCCTGACCATCGGCGAGCAGGGCGTATTCCGGGGCGCGCGCCGCCTGGGTGGGGCCGAGGAAGAAGATATTTATGCCCTCGTGGGTCTGCCTTACGTACCGCCCGAGTTGCGCGAAGGCGGCGAGGAGATGATCGAGGCCAGCGAAGGGGAGTTGCCCAGGCTCATCGCCCGCGCCGATCTGCGCGGCGATCTGCACGTGCATACAAACTGGTCCGACGGCAAAGCCAGCCTGGAGGAAATGGCCCTCAAAGCCCAGGAACTCGGTTACGCCTATCTGGGCATCACGGATCATGCCCACCGTGTGGAAGGCGGTTGGGGTATTCACGAGCGCGACCTGGCCCGTCAGTGGGAGGAGATTGATCGACTCAACGAGAAGCTGGACATCCGGCTGCTCAAGGGCGCCGAGGTGGAAATCCTTGCCGACGGCTCGCTGGGTCTGTCCGAAGCAATGCTGGCCAAGCTCGATTACACCATCTGCTCCATTCATACCCACTTAGACCTGCCGGCCGAGCAGCAGACAACGCGCATCCTGAAGGCCATGGACCATCCGCGCTTCCGCGTCCTGGCTCACCCCACCGGACGGCTGTTGTGCAACCAGGATGCACACGGCGCGCACATGGGTCGAATCATCGTGGGTGCAGCCGAGCGCGGGCGTATCCTGGAGGTCAACGCCAAGCGCGACCGCCTGGACCTGAACGGATACCACTGCGATCTGGCGCGCGAGGTCGGCTGCCTGCTGGCCGTGTGCACCGATGCGCATTCGCTGGAGGCCATGGAAAACATGGTCTGGGGAATCGGGCAGGCCCGCCGTGGCCGAGTCGCGCCCGAAAACGTGCTCAACGCCATGGGGCTGGAGGATATCGCCAGGATACTCACGGGATAGACACTCAAGGCTCCGGGTCTCTTTCAGCCGGGTTGAATGGGCGGGAATTTTTATTCTTGGGCCCCCATTGCCCAATGCCCGAAATAGGCTTAATATGTCCTTTCAATAGTAAGGGCATGAATCCCCATTGAGTCTTGGACCGTTGCGTGTGCTTGGCTCCGAGTTGATGAGAAGTAGTGCCGAAAACCGATTGGAGCTAACACCAATGTCCAAGAAACTGTACGTCGGCAATCTGCCTTTTTCCACTTACGACGAAGAAATCCGTAACCTGTTCTCCGCCTACGGCGAAGTCAAGTCGGTGAGCCTCATCACCGATCGCGAGACCGGCCGCCTGCGCGGATTCGGCTTCGTCGAGATGGATGACGACGGTGCCCGTGCCGCCATCGAGGCCCTGGACGGCCAGGACTTCAGCGGTCGCGCCCTGAAGGTCAACGAAGCTCAGGAGCGCGCTCCTCGCCCGGCCGGCGGCGGCAGCGGCGGACGCCCCTCCTACAATAAGCGCTCCTGGTAGAGCGTTCCCTTTCGGCCTGAGCCGAAAGCGATTGCAAGCCAAGCCCCAGCCTCCCACGAGGCTGGGGCTTTTTATTCGCCCGCAGCACGTCCGGCCGCGGGCTATGGGCCGAACCAGCATCGCAAGCCTCATCCTCTATCAGGATCCGCCAGAACATCCGCCACCGAGCAGCGGGCCACGAACGCCGCGCGCGTCCTGTCCGCAAGGCGTATCTCGCTGAAGCGGATGGGGCGGCTGGGGTCGTCCTGACCCTGGTAGTCCTTGATGCCTTGTCTGTTCACCACCAAGGTTACGGTGCTGAAGGTGACGAACTCTCCAGGCTCCTCGAAAGCCCTCACTGCGAATTCCAGATAGTCCGCCAACTCCACGAACTCCGACCTTAGCTGGGCCATATTCGAAGCCAGCTCGTGCAAGGCTTGCTCGCCCTCGGACAACTTGCGGCGCATGTCGGCATCGACGAATGCCTCGCCCAGCCCGTGGCGTTCCAGCTCCAGCAACTTCAGTTCGCTTTTGAGCATGGCCCTGGCGCGCTCCAGCTCCTCGATCTGTTTGCGGTTGTCCACGATGTGCGCTCTGGCCCTGGCCGCGAGATGCTCCAATGCTCCGCGTGCCATGGTTTCACGAGCTTCTTCCAAGGTCGCGGCGGGGGCATGGGCCCGATGGTCGCTGAAGGTGACCACGGTCTGCAGCACGTCCCTGCGGGCCACCTCGCACTCCACAACGCAGCCGAGGGTGGACTCCTCCCGGCGGTCCATGGTCAGCAGGAAGTATATCTCGCCTTGGCTGGACTTGGCTGCCTGTCGACGCAGGGACTCGCTGTTGCGCAGGAATCCGCCCATCTGCTCCATGGAGCTGAAACATGCATTGAGCAGCGGGTCCGTGCGCCAGAGGCCCGGCTCCATGACTACCGGACCCACGAGCGAATCGGCGGCTTGCCTGAAGAAATCCAGGGCTTGCTGAACCGGCTCGCGAAGCCGCCGTCGGTAATCGTGCATGGCCTTGATCTTGGGCGAGACGATCTGCGCGACCCGATCCACTGTCTCGTCGAGCCGGGCATCTCGCCTTGGTGTCTGGCGGTGCTGGCTGGGCCAGCGTGCTTCCACTAGATGACGCATGCGTTCGAGCATGGCTTGCTCCTTCGGCTAAAGCCCTGAACTGGGCAGGGTGGAATGCTCGGGTCAGGAGTTAGCCGTCAGCATAGCCGAACGAAACGGGTGCGCAAGACATGATTTTCCGCGGACGAACCTGACAGAGCTTTGACCAGGCATATGCGTCGCGGGCAAGGTGGGGGATATAGGCGTGCAGCCCTGATGGTCAAATTCGGGAAAGGACAGGTCGGCCAGGACCGCTACGGTCCTGGCCGACGAAATTATTAGGCCTGTCCCTGCGTCTTCTTCTTGCGCCACGGATTCTCTTGACCCGTGGCCAGGCGGCGGATGTTCTCGCGGTGTTTCCAGTAGATGAGGACGGCCACCAGCAGGGTCACGGGCAGGAAGCCGATCTTGCCGGTGAGCAGCGTGAACAGGGGCAGGGCCGCGCCGAGCGTCAGGGAGCCCAGGGACACATAGCCCGATATGGTGATGGCCGCCACGCAGCATAGCACGGAGATGATCAGGGCCGAAGGCGTGAGGGCCAGGAACACGCCGATGGTCGTGGCCACGCCCTTGCCGCCCTTGCCGGACAAGAACGGTGAGCTGATGTGGCCGATGATGGCGGCCAGGCCCACGAGGCTCAAAAAGAACCAGTTGTCGCTGAAAGCCATGGCCCCGGCCGCGGGCGCCCATCCCTTGAGTAGGTCCAGGGCCAGCACGAGCAGGCCGTACCTGGTCCCGCACAGGCGCGAGACGTTGGTGGCTCCAGTGTTGCGGCTGCCCTCCAGGCGCGGGTCCACGCCGCACACGGCCTTGGCCATCACCAGACCGAAAGGCACGGAGCCGATAAGGTAGGACATGAGGATCCAGCCGATGCTCAAAAACATGGGCAGACTCCTTTGGCGCGCCGGGCAGGGGAGAGCTTAGACATCCGCCTCCTCCTCGTGGGCCTCGGCCACGCGAATTTCGTTGCATAGGGGGTCGATCTTGCCGAAACGGAGCGCGAAGCGCTGACCGGGGTACAGCTTTTCGCCGAGCATGTCGCGCGGGGCGCGCACGAAAATCTGGGCGTCGGGCAAGGCCAGGGTCACCAGTCCACCGCACTCGTCCACAGCCACGCCGGTCCAGGTGGAAGCCTTGCGGTTCTGCAGCAGGTGCAACATCTTCCAGTAACGGGGGCGGAATCGCTGCACCTTGCCCACGGCCTCCAATCGTGCGCTTACGGACGGCTGCATGGATTCCAATTCGTCGCGGCTGAACATGGGCTGGCCCGTGGTCAGGACGCGTTGGATCTGGGCCACGTTGATCAGGTCCGTGATGCGCCGTAGCGGCGAGGTCACGGGGCAGTAGGCAGGCACTCCCAGGCCTTTGTGGGGCTTGGGCTGTATTTCCAACAATGTGGGGCCGAAGTGCTTGACCACGCGGTACACGTCCTCGGGCTCGGTCCACACTCCGGCGGCGTCCTTGGGCAGCACGGCGTCCTGGGTGCGGAAGTAGAGCGGCACGCCCTGCTCCATGGCCCAGCGGGCGCAGAGTTCGTTGGCCACGATCATGAGCTCGCTGACCAGCAGCTGCGCCGCGGGCGTGGGCTTCTTGACCTCCAGGCGCACCTGGGGAGTGTCGCCGTCGTCGAGCACGATCTCCGGCTCCTGGCGCTCGATGATGACTGCTCCGTTGCGTATGCGTCGCTCGCGCAGCCGCGAGGCCAGATCGCGTGAAGCGGCCCAATCCAGCCTGTCCAGGCCGGTGCTCGTGTCGACAGCCATGTCGGCGCAGCTTGCCGAGTCCGCGGACAGACGCTCCTCGGCCTGATAATAGGTGATGTTGGCGGCCACCGTGATTCGACCGAAGCTCAGGCCGGTCAACGTCGGCTCTCCGCCTGCGTCCACGCGCAAATCGAGGATCAGCGCTGGCCGGGGCTCGCCCTGGCGCAGGCTGTAAATGTCGTCGGCCAACTCGCGCGGAAGCATGTGGCTCGTGCCCTCGGGCAGGTACAGGCTTGTGGCGCGGTCCAGGACCGCGCGGCCCAACGGGCTCGAGAAATCCCAGTGCACGGCCGGGCAGGCAAAGGCCACGGAGACCCGGATAGCCTCACCGTCGCATTCGGCCACAAAGGCATCGTCGATATCAGTGGTGGTGGCTGCGTCGATGGATACGAAGGGGCGCGGATCGATTGCGGCATCCAGCTCGTCGCGTCGGCGACGCAGCTGCGCGACCTCGTCGGCGTAGGGCTCGGCCCAGGACTCGCCCGTCACATAGCCGGCGCGGTCCAGCAGATAGTTGTAGTGGGGCGGCACGATGCCCCAGCGCTCGGCCAGCAGCAGAGCCAGGTAAGGATGCTCGGGCAGCCCGCGACGTAGCTCGCGCCACAGCAGGTCGGGCTCCTTGTCATCGGGGTCGGCTATGCGGGCCTTGAGCATGGCGGCCAGCAAGGGCGCGGTCTCGGCGTCCGGCTTGGCTCGCAATTTGTCAATATCCACGGGGCCGTTGCCCGACTGCCAGAGTTCCTTGAGAAAGGCCTGTCCAGCGCCGACGAGCTTCTCCCGGATACGGGTTTCCTCCTGCTCGACCAGGCGGGATTCCACGGTCTCGGCCGAGTAGGGGATGAACTCCGGGGGGTGGAACTTGAAGTGGGTCTTGCAGTCCAGGAGCACGCGACCCATGGCCGCCACCTGATCCGGGTCCGGGTCGGCCCAGAGCAGCTCGGCGAACCATTCGGCCTTGGCCTGCTCCACCTCGCCCTGGGCCATGGACCACAACTCCAGGACATCGATGTCGGCCGCGAGTTCGCGGCGCTTGGCCACATGGCTGTCCAGCAGGCGTTCGGTATCGGCTCGGCTCAAGTTCGCGGGGTAGGCCGGACCGGACCAGGGCAACAGGCGTGAAGCCGGAAGCTTGGCCTCACGGCGGTTTTGGGTCAGCACGCGCAGCCGTCCCGACTGCTCCTCGACCACGTAGGCGAGCTGCGGCTGGTTGCCCTGCATGAATTCGACGACGCATCCGGGTCCCGGATAGCGAACAAGCCTGGCCATGTCACTCCTATGGCGTTTGCCGCCAGCAAGGCGCTGGCCAGCCAAAATATACGGTAAAACCTGCCCAGGGAAAACTAGTCTTCCCGGCGGGACGTTATCCTTTCCGGCTTTTATCCCACCAGGGAGCGCTGCACCCCGGCGTCAGATCCCGAATCGGCCGGAGAAGCCGGCTACTCCGGGCGGATCGACAAAGCCGCCGACGCACATCGGGACCCGGGGAGCCGCTTGTCGGTTGGGCTCCGGTCTCCGGCGGATACTCCCGCCTTTCGTCCAGCTGGTCTTGAGCAGATTGCCTTTAAGACGCCCGCTCCAGCGTTAACGGCGCAAGTGAATTGCGCCTACGCCGAAGTTAGCGGTAAGCCATGCCGACGCATGGCTTACAGAGCATTTTCAAAAGCAAAAAGCTCTAATGCTTGAACGAGCGCTGGCCCGTGAAGACCATGGCCACCTGGGGCTTGGCCTGGTTCACGGCCTCGATGACTTCATGGTCGCGGATGGAGCCCCCGGGCTGCGCAATGGCCGTGATGCCCTGCGCCAGGGCCACATCCACGCCGTCGCGGAAGGGGAAGAATCCGTCGGATACGAGCACGCTGCCGGCCAACCCTCCCCGGGCCTCCGCCGTGCGGCGCTCGATATCGGAGAGGATCTTGGCCGACTCTTCATCCTGCTGGGCCTTTTCCTTGAGCTGGTACAGCGATAAGCCCTGTTCCCTGAAGGCCAGCAGGTCCGCATACTTGGTGTAGGACTTGTGGATGGTCAGCTCCACGCAGCCTACGCGGTCCTGCTCGCCGGTGCCGATGGCCACGGTAGCGCCGTTGCGGGCGAAGATGACCGAATTCGAGGTTACGCCCGCCTCCACGGCCCAGGCGAATATCAGGTCCTCGGCTTCTTGGGCCGAGGGCGTGCGCGCCAGGAACGTGGAGCCGTCCTTGTCGGCCCGGGCAGGCAGGAAGTCGCCGGGTTTGAGGATGCGATTGCGGAAGGAGAGCTGAACTACGATGCCGCCGTCCATGAGCGACTTGAGATCCAGGAAAGGCTCGCCCACCAGCTTCGGCAACTGCGCGATGCCGGGTATCTTAAGGATGCGCAGGCTCTTCTTGCGTTTGAGGGTCTCCAGGGCCGCGGGCGCATAGTCCGGCGCGGCCACGACCTCGAAGTAGGCCGAGTCGATGATCTTGGCCGTGGCCTCGTCCAAGGCCCGGTTGACCACCACCGCGCCGCCGAAAGCCGCGATGCGGTCGGATTCGAAGGCGCGCGTGAGCGCCGTGGCCAGGCCTTCCTCGGTCCAGGCCGCGCCGCAGGGATTATTGTGCTTGAGGATCACGGCCGCGGGCTTGGCCGTCAGGTACTGGAGAATGTTAAGGCCATTGTCCACGTCGGTCAGGTTGGTCTTGCCCGGGTGCTTGCCGGCCTGGAGCATGTGCTCCTCGGTGAGCGCGGACACAAGACCTTGGCCGGGTCCCCGAAAGCTTACGCCGCCGAGCGTGAGCCCGCCGTCGGCCAATTCATATAGCGCCGCAGGCTGATCCGGGTTTTCGCCGTAGCGCAGGCCCTTGCGCTCGCCGCCGATGGTCCAGGTGCGCTTGCGGAAGACGAGTTCCTGGTCGCCCAGGCGGATTGTGAGATCTTCCGGAAAGGGATCCTCGCTCATGGCGCGGTACATGGATTTCAAGTCGCTCATGCTGCGGTCCTCACGACATGGAAAAGTGGTGCACGGAACCGGGACGCGGCCGCCTGTGGGTCCCGCTGAAACGAGGTACATAGCAGGAAGCGCGGCGCTGGGCAAATTGACCATTGGCCGCAGGTCCGCATTCTGATATGTTGCGGACTTGCAATAGCAGTGGAGGATGATCTACGTGGAAAAGGCCCTGATTAAGATAGCCAGGCAGCTGCGCAGCCTGGATGAAGCCTCGCTCATGAGTCTCTGGGAACGTTACGCGGATGTAGTGCGCAGCTTCGAACCCAGCGAACGCTGGGAAGAGGCCGTGCTTGTACTGTCTTTCATCCAGAACGTGCGTATGAAGAATCAGCTTTTCAACCATCACTGGGCAGGCGGCTACCGACCGCAAGAGCCCTTGAAAGCCAAAACGGCTGAACTGACCACCTCGGAGGCGGAACTGCCGCAGCCGGGGCGGGGAATTCCCCGCGCGGCCCAAGCGCGCGGCGGCAGCGCGGCCAGAAACGCCGGGCGCGACTCAGACATCGGGCCAGCCCGAAGGAGTGGCGTCGACAAAGGGGGCAAGTTGATCCGCTTCCGGACCCGGGACGAGGGTTAGGGAATAGAGCACGTAGTAGAAGTAGCGGATGCTGTCCACGTAGGCCTCGGCCTCGAATCCTCGCGTATATCCGTATGTCGCTTCTTTATAGTATTTCTTCTTGGTCAGCAGCTTGAAGGCTTTCTTTACGTCACGCCAGTGGTCCGGGGCGAGCCCCTGCTTGCGGGCCAGCTTCATGGCGTCCTCAAGGTGGCCGAAGCCCTGGTTGTAGGCGGCAAAGGTCAAAAACCAGCGCTCCCAGGGATCCTGAATGAGCGGATTGAGCCGGTCGTTGAGCCTGCGCAAGTAGCTGCTGCCGCCTTGGATGGACTGCAAAGGGTCCAGGCGATTGGTCACGCCCAGCATGCGGGCCGTGTCCATGTTGAGCTGCATGAGCCCGCGTACGCCCGTATGGCTGCGGGCGCGAGAGCGGAAACGGGACTCCTGGTAGATGACGGCCGCCAGGAGCAGCGGATCGATGCGCTCGCGCTTGGCAGCCTCCAGGATGGTTTTTTTGTAGCGAGGAAGCACCGTGCGCACCACGCGGCGGATGTACCCGATCTCGTAGGCGCTCGTGTCCTGAGGAAAGAATCCCCAGTAGCGGCTTTCCAGCCGAGACAGATCGTGGGCCAGGCTGTCTCCGGAGAGATACTGCATCAGCGCCTCGGCAAGCCATTCGCGTCTGGAGGAGATATACCAGCGGGTCTGGATGGCCGTGGACAGGACCTTTGAAGGCTGAAGCTGGGGAAAGAGCGGTTGCCAGAGGCGGAAAGAGGCCTCGTCCACCACGCCCAGGCGGGCGCCGCCCTCGACCAGGGCTTCGAACATGGGCAGCAGGGAGACGCTATCCATCGGGCTTCCCTGTGTCTGTTCGCCGTCATCCTGGCATAGTCCCTTCAATACTGCCTCAATGGCGGGCGAGTGTTGGTAGAAGAAGGGCGTGTCGCAGGGAGAGAAGGGTGCCTTGGGGCCGAAATTGTCGCGGTTGTGCAGGATGAAGGCTTGGCTTTCCGCCAGCACTGGCCCTTCGATGATGCCTGCCGAGGCGAGGTTCTCGGGCGGAAATGCGCCGTGCCCCAGCAGCAGGTCGGCCCGACCCTGCCGGAGCAATCGCCAGCCTTCTTCCCAATTGCTGATGGGCAACCAGCGGGCTTCGATGCCTTGCTCGGCGCAGAATTTTTCGAGAAGGTCACGCTGAGGGCCGGAGCCGTAAGGGCTCAGCCGTCCCTGGAATATCTCCATGTCCGGTGCGGCCACGCGCAGCACGGTGCCGGGGAAGTACACGTCGCGGTAAAGCAGAAGCCAAACCAAAGCGGCAAGGCTCAAGGACAGGGCCGCCAGGATGAGCAGCTCGCGCCGACGGGACAGAAGAAAGAAGTGTAGATGGTATGATTTCATGAATTAGCCAACGGAAAACTGGTCATGCGCATTGACAGAGGCGGGAAGAGTCCTTTACGCATGAGCGCTATTTTCCGCAAGCAGATCGGTCTCCGTCCATGCCGCGGATATGCTGATGCAAGGAGTAGGAAATGTCAAATATCGTGATAATCGGCGCCCAATGGGGCGATGAGGGCAAGGGCAAGGTCGTGGACCTGCTGACGCACGAGGTTGATGCCATCGTGCGTTTCCAGGGCGGCAACAACGCCGGCCATACCTTGGTGGTTAAGGACCGCAAGCTCGTGCTGCACCTCATTCCCTCGGGCATCCTCCACTCCGGCAAGATATGCCTCATCGGCAACGGCGTGGTCCTGGACCCCGAGGTCTTCTGCAACGAGTTGGACACGCTGGCCAAGCAAGGCGTGGACGTCGCTCCATACAGACTCAAGGTCAGCCGCAAGACGCATGTCATAATGCCCTACCACAAGCTGCTCGACTCGGCCCGCGAAGCGGCCAAGAAGGACGGCAAGATCGGCACCACTGGTCGCGGCATCGGTCCGTGTTACGAGGACAAGGCCGCGCGCACCGGCATCCGTGCCGCTGATCTGACCGACCCGCAATTGCTGCGGCGCAAGATCGAGGCCGCCCTGGTCGAGAAGAACGCCTTGTTCTCTCTGTACGGCGCGCAGCCCATGGACGCCGATGAAGTCTTCGAACAGGTGCGACCCTATGCCGAACGCGTGGCCGGTTATCTGGCCGACGTTTCCAGCGAGATCCAGCAGCGCCTGGAGTCCGGCAAGGGCGTGCTGTTCGAGGGTGCCCAGGGCACGCACCTGGATATCGACCACGGCACCTATCCGTTCGTGACTTCGTCCATCTGCGTGGCTGGCAACGCCTCGGCCGGATCGGGCTGTTCGCCGCGCGTCCTGGACCGCATCGTGGCCATCGTCAAGGCCTACACCACGCGCGTGGGTTCCGGTCCGTTTCCCACGGAATTGAACGACGAGACCGGTGAATTCCTGCAGTCGCGCGGCCATGAATTCGGAGCCACCACCGGCCGCAAGCGCCGTTGCGGCTGGCTGGATATCTGCATCCTGCGCGAGTCCGCGCGCCTTAACGGCCCCACGGACATCTGCGTGACCAAGCTCGACGTGCTCGATGGACTTAAGACCCTCAAGCTGTGCGTCAAGTACCGCTACCAGGGCAATGAGTACGCCTACCCGCCCCAGGCCGAGAACGCCCTGGCCGAAGTCGAGCCCATCTACGAAGTGATGCCAGGCTGGGATGAGGACACCTCGGCCGTACGCGCATGGGAAGAGTTGCCCGAGAATGCCCGGCGCTACCTCCTGCGCATGGAAGAACTGCTCGGCGTGCCCGTGACCATGATTTCCGTCGGCCCGGACCGCGACCAGATCATTCGCCGGTAGAAAAAGAGCAATAAGCCAAAGCTGATCGGGGAGGGCGGCGCCCTCCCCGCCCTCAACTCGCCAAGGGGTGCGACCCCTTGGCGAGTTGTTTGTATTCCCCATCCACAAATCTAGAAAGAAAGCGGCTTTGAGTCCCCACCTTTCTGTTTAGGCTCGCGAGATGGCCCCACTCGGGCAGTTCTCTATTGCTTCATCCACGCACTCAGCCGTGGAATCAGGAGCCAAGACCATGGCCTTGTCCCCCGCCTCGTTGAGAGCGAAGACATCCGGGCACAGTTCCACACAGCTTTCGCAACCTACGCACTCTTCCTCGTTGATCATGATGGCCATATACACTCCTTGCTGAGTTTTGGGGGTTCAAAGACCGACCTCTTGCAGGTCATCACCCAGATACGCCCGCTCATTCTCTCCAAGCATGCCCATGGAGAGACAGATGAGCGTCCACAAGTGTACCACAGGAAAATGACCTTGGAAATATTCCGACAGATCATGTATCTGTGAATGACAGTTGTGGCAGGGTGCGATGCAGTATTTTGCGCCCGTGGCCATGATCTGGTCGAACTTGCGCTTGCCGTAGACGCGCCGCGCCTCTGTGTAGCCGGACTGCAGGAAGCCGCCTCCGCCGCCGCAGCAGTAGTTGTTCGAACGGTTCGGGACCATGTCGATGAAGTTCTCCTCTCCGACCACGGACTTGACCACGAAGCGCAGATCCTCGGCCACGGGGTCGCCGAAACTCTTGCGCACGAGCTGGCAAGGGTCCTGGACCGTAAAGGTCACCTTGAGGTCCCGGTTCCACTCGGAACTCACGGGCAGCTTGCCCTCGCGGATCCAGCGCGCGTAGAGCCGGATGACGCTCTCAATCTCGAACTTGGGCGTGATGTTGAATTTTCGCAGTCCAGACCGGACCGCAAACAACTCGTGCCCTCATTCGGTGTTGAGCCAGTACTTGCAGCCCAGGTCCTCCACCGCCTTGACCTTGTTGCGCACCACCGTTTCCCATGCCTCGTCGTCGGCCAGGAACATGCAGTAGTTCTCCGCGGCCCAGCCCACGTCCGAATAGGTCCAATCCGCGCCCACCGTGTGCAGGATCTTCCAAAGCGGCACCATCTCGTCGGGCTCGGTGGCGGGTTCGCGCGAATTCTGATTGAGGAAGTACATCGCGCCCTGCTTGTTCACGGGAGCCACCAAGTTTCCCAGACCCACCTGGTTCTCGCGGACTTCCTCCAGGATATCGTTGATGACGAAGGCGAAGTCGTCGGGCCGTACGCCCATGGCGCTGTTGGTGGGCGTGCCCAGGGCCACGTCGCACGATCCGCGGATGCCCTTGGGGCGTTTTTCGCGCGGCCACGTCTGCCTTGCCTTGTAGACAAGCTGGGGAATGTCCACCTTCATGGGGCAGGCGTAGACACAGCGCTGGCACATGGTGCAGTGCCAGACCCAGGGCGTGGACGTGACCTCCTCGTCCACGCCCATGGCGGCGAGCCGCAGGAACTTGCGGGGGTCCATGCCCTCTATGCCCGTGGCCGGGCAGCCTGCCGAGCAGAGTCCGCAGGTCAGGCACATGTCGAGATTGCCGCCCTCCGGCAGAAGCTCACGCACCGTATCCAGAAAGGTGGACCGCCCGGCCACCGGGAGCACTATTGGAGAGACTGGCTGTAGACTTTCGGTCGCTTGCATGCGCTCTCCTCCTAGACTGTAGTCTCGCCCTTGCTTGAAACAGACGTCACGGAGCCGGACTGGTCGTACATCATGCCGCAGCGCAGGTCGAAGTGCCGGTTCACGCTCATGGTCGGGCAGGCCGAATTGAGTGCAACCTGGACGACGGCCGAACCCAGGAAGGCCTCCTCGGGGTCCTCCTCCTTGGAGTGGTGGGCCATGAGAATGAGGTCGACATCGCGCATGCGGGCGAACTTGAGAATCTCCATGGCCGGCTTTCCTTCGAGGCATTCGTAGCAGACGTTATTGATTCCTCTGAGCGCGGACTCGCAGGAGCACTGCAGACGATCCTTGGCCTCCGCAAGTTTGGTGTCCGGGGTCCCATGGGTATCTTCGAGCACATGGAGCACCGTGAGCCCGGCGTTGTAGTGGCGACAGAGCTGCCCGCCGTAGGCCACCGCGCACTCAGACTGCTTGGAGAAGTCGCTGGTGGCGAGAAGCCTTGTAATGCGCTGCTCGCCATAGGGCGCCTCTCGGGTCACAATCATGACCGGGCAACGGGCGCGCTGACTGACCCGCTCGAGGGTCGAACCGGCCATGCCCCACATCTTTGAGCGCTTCTCCTTGTGCTCCCTGGTGTGCGGGCCCATTATGATGAGGTCTGCATTCGCCTGGCGCGCGATGCGCAGGATTTCGTTATGCGGGATGCCCGCCACGACCTTGATGTCGTAGTTCGGCATGCCCTTGAGCTTCTCGGAATAGAATTCCTCGATGTTCTTTTGGATGCGCGCTGTTTCGCCGCTCGGCTCGAGCCATTCCATCTGGCCCCAGCCTTGCTCCATGCCCGTGACATGGACGATGGTCAGGTTGCTCTCGAAACGCTGGGCGAAGCCGAAAGCCTTGTCAGCGGCGTGCTCACAGACCTCGGAAGGTGTTACTGCCAAAACGATGTCCTTGAACATGACATTACCTCCCTTCGGGACGGTTGTTAAAATTCTCCGCATGGATCCCAGGCGTCATGGATTCGAGAAATGTCGAGGGAATCGACAAGTTTTCGTCCAGGCGCATGAAATCAGACGAAAAGCCGTAGGCTATGCCCATGAGTTGAGGCAGATAGAGAACCGGTATTCGCAGGCCAAGGGTACCCTGATAGAGTTCGAGGTTCATCTGGCACATGGGGCAGACGGTCACGATGCAGTCCGCGCCCTGGGCCGCCTCCAGGATCGACCTGACCGCCTCCAGACCCACCGCGCGATGGTTGGCCAGCAGGGATGCGCCACAGCAACGGCTGGAATGTCCCCATGGATGCACGTTTACGCCCATGGTCTTGAGGATCTTCGCCAGAACCTGGGGGCGTTCAGGGTCGTCGAAGACACGGTAGGGCCGCAGAACCTGGCAACCCGTGTAAGGGGCTACGGTCAGGTTGGAGAGGTCCCGCTGCACATGGGCGCCAAGGCGTTCGTAGCCGATATCGTTTTCCAGAACATCAAGCAGATGTCGCACGGAGACAGAGCCGGAGTAGACCAGATCCTCGACCGAGAGGATCTTATTCACCGACTGCATAAGCTCGCGGTCCTTCGGCAGTTCCTCCTGGACGCGCCGCAGGTTGAGGTAGCAGGCGCTGCACGGCGCAAGGACGTCGATTCCGGGCAGGGCTTTCTCGGCAATGGCCAGGTTCCTGGCTGCGAGCGACAAGGCCAGTTCCCGGCTGACCGATTCCACGGCAGTGGCCCCGCAGCAGCCCCAATCCGGAATATCCCTCAATTTTCCATCGAGGAGTTCCATCACGACCTTTGTTGAGAAGTCGTATTCCTTGGCGCTTTCCATCAAGGAACAACCGGGAAAATATGCGTACTTCATGTCCGACCTTCCTTGGGCATGGCCGCATCGACCACTCTCTTGAGCATCCCCTTGTGGCTGGCGTCAGGCACATGCAGCTTCCCCTTGCGCAGCAGACGCAAGCCGGCGGCGGTGAACGACAAGGGAAGCCGGGGATCACGGCTTTTGGCGAAATAACGGGCCATGAGCGCTGATTCCTGGACCCTGCCATAGATGCGTATGTGCTCCACAAAGGCCTGGTAAAAGGCGGCCCGGGAACGGGTCTGAGGAAGCCGCTCCCAGGCCAGGCGCTTGAGTGCGTGCATGGCCTCGGTAAGTGGCAGCCCTCTGGGACAGCGCACCGTGCAGGTGTAGCAGCTCGAACACAGATAGATGGTCTTGCTGCCGAGCACCTCCTGCTCCTGTCCGAGGAGGAGCAGACGCCATAGCTGCCGTGGAGTGTAGTCCATGGCAAAGGCGTTGGGGCAGGATGCGCTGCATGTGCCGCACTGCATGCAGCCCATGACCATCTCGCGCACCTTCGCCAAGGCTGGCGCTTCACGAATGGACAACGTTTCGGTTGATGCGTGCATGCTTTCCTCCTCCGTCAACTCGAGAATTCGAGCGCCGCGTCGATGACGCCGAGAACCTGTTTGTCGGAATACCCCCTCAGCAGGCTGGCGCTGTTGGGGCATACGGCGGCGCAGGCCCCGCAGCCCTGGCACAGCAGCTCGTCGACAACCACGCGCTGGTGGTCCGTGTCCATGCTTCGGGCGCCGTAGGGGCAGACATCGATGCAGCGCCCGCACAACGAGCAGTAGGTGTGGCGCACCTCGGCGACCATGCCGCCCGTGACGACCCGCTGCTCCGAGAGCACCCGCAGGGACCGCTGGGCCGCCGCCTTGGCCGAAACAATGGTTTCTTCCATGCTGCCCGGAGCGCGCGCGATGCCGCACATGAACACCCCATGCTTCATGAAATCGACCGGGCGCCATTTGGTATCGGCCTCCTGGAAGAACCCGTGCTCGTCTCGCGGCACGCCGAAGACTTCAGCCAACTCATCGGTTTCGCCCGGCTCGATGCCGCTGGCCAGCGACAGGATGTCCGCGCGCACCTGGATTTCACGGCCAAGCATCGGGTCCATGGCGCTTATCACGGGCTTGCCGTCCTGGAAGGAAACCTTGGGTTTGGCCTCGGGATCGTAGCGGATGAACATGGCCCCGGCCTTGCGGGCCTGGGTGAACAGTGCTTCGCTGAAGCCGTAGGTCATCACATCGCGGTAGAAGACGTAGATGGGCAGCCTCGGGTTCCTGCGCTTGAGTTCCAGGATGTTCTTCATGGCCAGTTGGCAGCAGACCCGGCTGCAATACTCGTGTTCCTCCTCCCGCGAGCGCCAGCATTGGATCATGGCCACGCAGCCGAGGTCCGTTACGTCAAGGGTGCCGTCCGCCAGGCGCTGCTCCAGCTCCTGGTGGGTCACGACGCTCTTGTGGACCCTGAATCCCCACTCGTAGACCTTGGATTCTTGGCCTCCGGTCGCCAGCACCGTCGCCCCGTGCAGCAGGTTCATGGCGCCCTTCGGGGTCGAGATGACGGACATGAAGTGGCCGGCCCGGCCCACGGACAGCGAGACCCGCGAATCGGTGAAGACCTTGACCTTCGGATGCTTCTCGACCTGCTCCACGAGCTCGGAGAGGAACTTGGCCGCGTCCGTACCCTCGGGACCGACGCGCACGTTCTTGACCATGCCGCCGAGTTTATTGCTCTCTTCCACCAGGCTCACGGAATAGCCGTGGTCGGCGATACCCAGGGCAGCCGTCATGCCGGCGAGCCCGCCGCCCACGACAAGGGCGGCCTGGTGCACCGGCTGTGTTCTGGTTTTTGGGGCCGGCTCGGCCCCGGCGAGCTTAGTCACCGCCATGCGCAGCGTGGTGCGTATGTCGGCGAGCGCATGTTCCGACCGTGTTCCCGCCAGAGGCGAGTAGATGTCCACCACGTCCATGAGCGCGGGATCCAGGTGAAGCTCCCGACCCAGCTCGTGGAGCTTGGGAATGTACGCATAGGGCATGCACGCGCCTATAAGCACACGGTTTGGCCGCGAATTGCGGGCATGCTCCATGATCTGCTGCCAGCCTGGGCCGGTGCAGGCCCTGTGGATGGTGATGACGTTCTGCACTCCGGGCCACGACGACAACATGGCGGAGAGCTCCGAGAGGTTAGCGCTGCGGGGGAGAGTCGGACAGGAGGTGCACAGCGCCACGAGGATGCGGGACGGCTGACGGGAGACGTTCTCGTATTCGGGTTCAGGCTCGGAGTGCTGCTCCCGGATGGGGGCATACAGGTTGATGAGCCGCGAGGCGCCCAGCGCGGCCGCGCCGGACTGGATCATGCTCTCGGCGATGTCCTTGGGCCCGGCGAACGATCCGGCGGCAAAGACACCCAGCCGCGAGGTCCGGGACGGCTCGTAGGGCATGGTCTTGCAGAAGCCCCAAGTGTTGGTCTCGACTCCCGTGGCCTTGGCCAAGCGCGCCATGGACTCCGGCGGGCGGGCTCCAACCGCCAGGACGAGCAGATCGAAACGCTCCGTGCGCAGCTCGCCGGCCTGATCCAGATAATCGACCGACAGGCCCTTTTCAGGACCATTCGCCGGGATCACGGAGTGGATGCGGCTGCGGATGAAACGGATGCCGTTCCTTTCGGCGGCGTCGTTGCAGTAACGCTGATGGTCCTTGCCGAAGGTGCGCATGTCCATGAAGAAGATCGCCGCGTCGGCCGGCCCTTCCTGACTGTTCCGGGTCAGATCCTTGGTCAGGTTGGCCTCCTTGATGGAGACCATGCAGCACATGGAGGAGCAGAAATCCGCCTGCTTCTGCACGTCGCGCGAGCCGACGCACTGGAGCCAGGCGACCTTGCGCACCGGCCCGCCATCAGAACGCCTGATCAGCTTGCCGGCGTTGGGTCCGGTCCCGCTGATCCAGCGCTCGAATTCGAGGGAAGTCATCACGTCCGGGTAGCGCCCGTAGCCCAGCACGTCGCCGGTCGGAGAGGGTTCATAGCAGTCGAATCCCGCGGCGAGCACCACGGCGGCCACGTCGATCTCCAGAATTTCGTCCGATACAAGCCGCATGTAGAGTTTGTCGAACCAGGAAACGAAGGCCTTCGGTTCCACCGGCAGGCTCACGAAATCGTGAGCCCCGCCCCCCAACAGTGTCTCGACCTCGGCTGATCGTTCCGTACCGGCAACCAGCACGGGCATGCGCGGCCTGAGCTCCAGTAACCTGGCCAGGACGCGTTCCAGGGGCATGTCCTCGAGCCCCAGCCCCAGCACGACGAGCTTCACGCTTTCATCCGCCATGACACGATCCACGGCCTGCGCGCCGCTGGTCACCCGAGACACCGGGAACTCCTCGCTCTCCAAAATAGGCATGAGTTCTCCGGCGGCATGGCCGTCGGGCGCCACGACGAGCACCCCGAACTTCGGGCGTTCCTCGAACTTGAAGTCAACCGCGCCGGTGGGGCAGGCCTTGTGGCACTGCCAGCAGCGCTGGCAATTATCGAGATCCACCACATAGTGGTTGGGGATGGCCTGGGGAACAGGCAGATGGATGGCCGAGCGTTCGGTGAGTCCGGCGTTGAACTCGTCCTTCACCCGCACCGGGCAGACCTCGGCGCAGATGCCGCAGCCGATGCAGCGGCTCGGGTCCACGAACCCGGAGCGCTTGCGCGCCACGGCGTGGAACTCTCCGGGATCGCCTTCAAGCGATTCCAGCTCGGTGGAGAGCAGCAGGTCGATATTCCTGTGAAAAAGCCCCTTGCGCATGCAGAACTGCGAGGAGGTGTCCCGCTCGGTCAGGGGCAGCATCTTGCACATGCCGCAATGGTCGGTGGGGAACTGGTGGTCAAGCTGGGCCAGCAGTCCTCCGGTTGTCGGTCGCCTATCCATGAGCGCGACCTTGTGGCCGGTCTCGGCCAGGTCAAGGGCCGAACGGATGCCGCCGATTCCGGCCCCGACCACGAGGGCATCATAGGTCATCTTCATAGCGCGCTCCTTCGCTCCCTAATCCAGTCCGCCCGTGACCTCAGGAAATTCCCTATCCTTGAAGACAGCCAAGGGAGGCTTTTCGGCCGGTTCGGCCCCAGCTAGGTAGCCGAAGGCGGTCTGGGTCCGGTTCGCGGCCAGCCTGAATATCTCCATGACGGGTATGTCGTTGGGGCAGGCATTGGAGCACTGCCCGCACCCCACGCAGGCGGTGCTCATGTGCGCCATGCGGGTGAGGTGATAGAAAAGCGTGTCCGTGGGCATGCGCAACACGCCTTTCTGCTTGGCCCAGCCCAGGAACTGCCAGGGCTTGTGATCGAAGACGTCCGTGACGAAGACGCACTCCTTGCAGTAGCAGACCGGACAGGCCACCCGGCAGTTGTAGCAGTTGACGCAGCCGGCCAGGTATTCCGCCAGCTTGGCCGGGCTGTCGGTCCTAGCTTTCGTCTGCTCGAACATGGCGTCCCGGTAGGCCGTGCGTTTTTGGGTCAAACGCTTGATCTCCTGCTCGCGCCTGTCGCTTTGCGCCGCTTCGCTGACGCCGAGGCGGTTGAGGATGCCTTCGCCCCGGGGTGTGCCGGAGATGAGCTGAAGTTCCTCGCCCAGATCCATGCCGAAGAGACCGATGTGCAGATCGGCGGCCTGGGCCGTGGGGAACTCGCAGGCCATGCAGGCCCGGGCGAATCCCGGCAGGCCGTTGGTCCGCTCACCGATTTCGCCTGTCGCGGCCTTGCGCAGGAAATCGTCCGACTGCTCCGGCCGCATGTCGCCGCCGGTTTCGAGGTAGGCCCGATAGTTCTGGTTATCGAAGGCCCCATAGCAATCCACGCTCACGAGCAGGACATTGTCGAGGCTGCCCTGGTTGAGCTTAACGAGTTCGACGAAAGCCCTGATCTCGCATGGCCTGAGTACCGCGACCAGAGTCCCGTCTAGTTCTCCCCGGGTCAGGCGCGCGATTTGCCGCGCTCCGTTGAGCGGGAAGGAAGGCGCGATGGGATCGGCCGCCTCCAGTTGTCCCGCATCCGTGATAAGGGAGGGCATGACGATTCCTCTGGCCGGGAGATGACGCGGAACGAAGATTCCCGCGACCTCTTCATCCGCAAGGAATTTACCGAACAGGCCCTGTATGGTCTTGAGGGGACTGCCGCTGTCGATCCGAATGCTGGCTGTGGTGCCCATCTCCTCCTCCTTACAGGGCTTCGATCGCCGTTGTTTCCGAAGGGCCGAGCGCCTTGATCTCCTCCACGAGGTGATTCACCGTTTCCGCGAATTCGTTTCCCTCGCTGGCCCCGACCCAGGTGAGCTTGAGCCGGCGCGGATCGAAACCGAAAGTGGTCAGTATCTCGGAAAGCAGCTTGACCCTGCGCCTCGCCTTGTAGTTGCCGTTGATGTAGTGGCAGTCGCCGGGATGGCAGCCGCTGATCAAGACTGCATCAGCACCACTAAGCAAGGCTTTGATGACGTATTTCGGATCGACCATGCCGGTGCACATCATGCGTACGAGGCGAACCCTCGGCGACTGGATCATGCGCGCCGTTCCGGCCAGATCGGCCGCCGTGTAGGTGCACCAGTTGCAGACAAAGGCGATGATGGTAGGCTCGAATTCAGACATATTCAGCTCCTCATGACGTTTGCACTGGAGCATCCACGGCGGCCGCCATAGGGATGACCCGGAGCTTTGCAGATTCCAGCTCGCTCCCGGAGCGTTCTTTCGCGGCGGCAGGCCGCGGTTGCGGAGCGAGAATCCCCTCAAGCTCGTTGAAGATCTGCCTCTCGGTGAAGTGCCGGATTTGCGCGGCTCCGCTCGGACAGTGGCCCGCACAGCTGCCGCACCCCTTGCACATGGCCTCGTTCACGACGGACACCCGTCGGCGCTCATCAAATTCGATGGCTGAATAGGCGCAAAGGTCTATGCACACCTTGCAGCCGATGCAGATGTCCGGGTTGATGTTCGAAACCGTGGGCGAAATGGCGACTTCACCGCGGGTGGTCAAAGCCAGGGCCTGCGCAGCAGCCCCCGAGGCATGGGACACGGCATCAGGGATGTCCTTGGGCCCCTGGCAGGTTCCGGCCAGGAAGATGCCGTCCGTGGTAGTGGAGACCGGCCCGAGCTTGGGATGCTCCTCCAGGAAGAACCTGTCGGCCCCCTGAGCGATCCCGAAGATGCGGGCCACCTCGGCGGCATCATGTCGCGAAGTCATGGCCGTGCAGAGCACAACCATGTCCACTGGCACGCGGACGGTTCTGCCCAGCAGGGTGTCCTCGCTCACCACGACGAGCTTGCCCTTTTCTTCCGGAGAAAGCGCCACATCCGTCACTTCGGCCGGCCGGCCGCGGATAAAGTGCACTCCCTCCTCCTGCACGCGGCGGTAGAACTCCTCGTAGCCCTTACCGAAGCAGCGCATGTCTATGTAGAAGTTGTAGGCCTGCACATGGTGCCCGAGCTTGTCCTTCAGTAGATGGTCGTACTTGAGGGCATACATGCAGCAGACCCGCGAGCAGTAGGCGTAATGGTTCACATCCCGGCTGCCCACGCAGTGGATAATGGCCACGCTTTCGGGAGGGCGGCCGTCCTTCATCTGGATCTTGCCGCCGGTAGGTCCGACGGCGTTGTTGAGGCGCTCGAACTGGAGGCCCGTGAGCACGTTGTCGAACAGTCCGTAGCCATACTGGCCCAACGGCGCGGGATCGAAGGTGTCGAAGCCGGTGGCCAGGATGATGGTGCCGATATCCACGCCGAGCATCTGTTCGGTCTGCGTGAAATCTATGGCCTCGGATGGGCAGTTCTTCGCGCAGACCTGGCACTTCTTGCCGTTGAGATACCGGCAATGTTCGGCATCGATGACGGGCTTGTTGGGGACGCTCTGAGGCGAATTGCGGTAGATGGCCTTGCGCAGGCCGAGCCCTTCCTCGAATTCGCTGGGAACCTTGGTGGGGCACTTCTCCATGCACAGCCCGCAGCCGGTGCAGGCGTCCATGTTTACATAGCGCGGCTTGCGCCGGATGGTGGCCTGGTAGTTGCCCACGAATCCCTTGACCGCGGCCACCTCGCTGTAGGTCATGAGGTTGATGTTGGGTTCCTGGGCCACGGCGACCATCTTTGGGGTGGAGATGCACGCCGCGCAGTCCAGGGTCGGGAAGGTCTTGTCGAACTGGGCCATATGCCCGCCTATGGAGGGCGCGCGTTCGACGAGATGGACCCGATGGCCGGACTTGGCGATATCCAGGGCGGCCTGGATGCCGGCGATCCCCGCGCCGACCACGAGCACGTCCGGATGGACCTTCTCCACTCTGGAGTAGAGCTCCGTGTGCTCGTTGACCCGGTGCACAGCCGCGGCAACCAGGTGCTTGGCCTTGGCCGTGGCCTCCTCGCTGTCGGTGGTGATCCACGAGCAGTGCTCCCGGATGCAGGTCATCTGGAACAGGAACGGGTTGAGTCCGGCGCGCAGGCAGGCGTTCTGGAAGGTCCTCTCGTGCAAGCGCGGCGAGCAGGACGCGACGACCACCCGGTTGAGCCCCAGTTCATGAATGTCTCGGATGATCATCTGTTGGCCCGGGTCCGAGCACATGAACTTATAGTCCCTCGCAACCACGACATTATGCAGTCCGGCGGCGAAGCGGGCCACTCCCGGTGAATCCACGCGCGGGTGAATGTTGGTGCCGCAGTGGCAGACATAAACTCCGATACGGTTGGCCATGGCATGCTCCCCTTGGGCTAGACGCCGGAAACGGCAACCTGTTCCTGGCGCATCCCTGCAGCTCGCTCACGCTTGCGCCTGGAGATCCCTTCTATGGCCCTTTGGGCCTCTTGCCTTTGCCGAAGGGACTGGCTTGGCTCCTCAAGAACGGTACCGCAGGCACTCTGGAAGGCCTTTTGTCCGCGTTCCGTCCTGACCACCACGGTGGTCCAGCCATTCGGAGCACCCAGACCGCCAAAGGAGATGTCGGCAAGCTCCGCGGAGTAGTCGGTGCATGCGCTACATCCCTTCATACTGAGCTTCTTGCGCAGCCTCTCGGGGGGGGTGACGACCCTGCCGTCGTCCAGGTGGATCTTGAGTTCTTCGGCGCAGGTGAAACGCAGGATATTTTCCCAGTTGAACTTCCCGGCCTGCTCAAGGCGGAGCTGTTCGGTAATGCCCAACTGGTAGGCTTCGTCACAGAAAAGGCCCACGTACAGGGCCACGGCATCCGAAGGGATGATGCCCAGGGTTTCCATGTTGCGCAGGGCGAGGATCTGGTCGGGCAGCCCGACGAAAGCGACCTTGTGCAACCAGCCCTGAGCCAGGCTGCCTGCGCATTCCCTCACTGAAAGAGTCTGGTACAACTCGCCCAGCAGGGCTGGCCCATTGGAAACGGCGGGATAATGCCCTGCGGACAGCAGAAGGTCCTTGGCGCTCCTGGCCAACACGGGCTTGCGGTGGATCCCTTCCCGGCGGTTCACGATCGCGCCGTAAATCTGCTTCGTATCCAGGAGGTGCAGGAGCAGGGCGGTAACGGCTCCGCCATGCGAGGCCATGCAGGTGACTTCAGGGGCTTTGGCCCGGGCAAAAGTCAGATTGCGGACCGCGCCCATGGGAGCCTGGGAGTTGAGCCGCGCCCTGGTATCTGCCTCCATCAGGCCGGTTTCGGGACAGATCAGGTGGCATATGCCGCACTCGATGCACAGCGCCGGATTCCTGAACCGCGGTTCCCCTTCGGGACCGGTTTCCAGGGCGCCGTAGCCCATGGCCGAGCAAAAGGACACGCACCCTGAACAATTCGAGCAGAGGCCCGGTTCAATCACCTCTGCCATGAGGTCGTGAAAGGACTTGGTGGAATTAGTTCTCATTTGTCCCTCCTTCGGGCCGGAACTCAGGTTCACCTGGGTTGCCCAAATCAACTTCCATGCCGCCAGAATGGTATATTAAAAACTTTATATATTAATATATTAGAGGAGAGTCGCGCGAGGTGCCGATCAGGGTGCAGACGGGATCATCTTGCGGCACAAGATATGGTCTTGTCCGGCAAGACGAAAAACGAGGAAGAGCCGAGCAAGTCGGCGATCGCGGGCAATATGCCGCTATAAGGGCTTGCTGGGATAGGCCATAATCTGTCTCGCGATATGAGACGAAATATCGACATCGCCCTTGTACGATTTTGTCAAGAGCGATAGTCTTCAGATGGACACATCTCCACACGGGAGGCGGCAGTGGATTCACTGCATATGGCCCTGCTCGCCGCCACCACCGATCAGATCGCGGTGTTGGACACGAGTGGGGTGGTTCTCATGGCGAATACAGCCATGTGCGAGCGCCTCGGCATCGCCGAAGGCGATCTCATTGGGCGCGCCCTTTTCAACCTATTCCCCAAGGAAACAGCCGCCAAACGCAAACGTCGGTTCAGGCAGGCCTTGTCCATGCGCCAACCGGTCATCTTTGAAGACGTCTTGTCACGCAGCAATAATTTCGTTGTCCGCGTCGTCCCGATTCTAAGACAGGGGGGGCAGCCCGAATGCGCAGTCATCAGCGTGCGGAACACGACCGCCTCATTCAAGGCCGAACAAGAGCGCGTACGCTTGGTCCAGGCCATCGAGCAGGCAGTGGAAGCCTTCATCCTGCTAAGCAACGATCTGAACATCGAATATGTGAACCAAGCCTTTGAAGAGATGACCGGATTTGCTCAGCAGGAAATCAAGGGCAAGAACATCGAAACGCTCTATACGAGCGGTGACCAGAAGCGCGTACTCGAGAATACCATCAACAGTCTCGAGTATAGCGAGACCTGGATGGGGCGGACCACCAATACCCGCAAGAACGGCGTGGTCTTCAAATGCGAACAGACGTTCGCCCGCATACGAGGCAAGCGTTACAGGCCGCTGGGATACGTAAGCGTATGGCGCGACATCACCGAGATGGAGCAACTCGAGAGGCAATTGCGGCAGGCCCAGAAGATGGAGGCCCTGGGCATGCTCGCGGGCGGCATAGCCCATGACTTCAACAACATCCTGGGTCCCATCATTCTGCATGCCGAGTTGAACATGCAGGGATTGCCACAGGATTCTCCCATCTTCCAGGGCCTGGAAGAAATCCTCGGCGCGGCCCAGCGTGCGAGAGGCCTTATCGACCACATCCTGGGACTTAGCCGTAAGCGCGAGAAAGACCAACCACTCTGTTTTCAGCTCAGCAGCCTGGTGAAAGAGTGCCTGAAGCTCCTCAGGCCCTCTCTTCCCTCGGACATCCGCATCGTCTTCGAGAATCGAAGCCGCTGGGATCTCATCCTGGCAGACCCCACGCAGGTTCATCAGGTCATAATGAACCTGGCTACAAATGCTGCCCAAGCCATGCAAGACAGGAGCGGCGAATTAAGCATCACCCTTTCTGAAGCTAAAGTGCTGGAGAATCAGATTGGAAGCCAGGGCCTGCCTAAGGGACGGTATATCCAATTGGAGATGCGTGATACGGGACCTGGAATAGCGCCCGAAAACCTTGAACGCATATTCGACCCGTTCTTCACGACAAAAAAGGAGGATACCGGCACCGGCCTTGGACTGGCGGTAGTGCGTACGATCATGAATTCCATTGGAGGCAATGTGAGGGTGGAGAGCACGCCGGGAAATGGAGCAACTTTCCGACTTCTCTTCCTCTCATGTGTTCCGGAGAAGACTGCCAGACGCGTCCCGCTGGACAGGGAAGAGCATATGCTGCTCGTGGATGATGATCCCGTCGTTGTCCAGGGAAGCCGAGGGGCCCTGGAACAACTGGGCTTCACCGTGACCGCCTGTCGCAGCGCCTTCGAGGCCTTGGCCTACTTCCGTAAGGCGCCGGAGCAGTTCGACGTATGCATCTGCGAGGCGTCGATGTCCGAAATGGGCGGGGTCGAGCTGGCCCGTGAACTGCTCCTCAATAGACCCGATCTGCCCATTGTGCTCAGCTTCGCTTCCCATGCGGGCTTGCCCATGGAATCGATGGCCCACCTGGGAATCAGCGCTTGCATCCGCACGCCCTTTCGCATGGACGACTTACGTAAAACTCTGACCAAGGTGCTCGGCAGCATGCCAGCCACGATATGAGGTGAGCAGCAGCCATGGCAAAGATTCTCATCATCGATGACGACGTGCAGCTCTGCAAGGCGTTGTCCCTCGTGGTCAAGCGCATGGGGAATGAGGCGGACTGCGCCTTTACCCTGCGTCAGGGCCTTAGGCTCCTTAAGGGAAACAGCTTCGAGGTAGTGATCCTCGACATAAGTCTCCCTGACGGCAACGGCCTTGAATTCCTCCCTCAGATCAAGGACAGCGCGGGCAGCCCCGAAGTCATCATTCTTTCGGGGTCGGGCGATCCCGAGGGTGCCGAGCTGGCCATCAGAAACGGCGCGTGGAGCTATATCTCCAAGCCGCCTACGCTGACCAAAATCCAACTGCCGGTGCAACGGGCCCTTGATTATCATGAAAAAAAGAGGAACTGCGGGCAGCCCGTGGTCCTCAAGCGTGCCGGACTAGTCGGTGAGAGCCGGTTGTTTTTGAAAAGTCTGGAACTGGTGGCTCAGGCCGCGGCAACCGAGGCCAATGTGCTTATTACCGGCAAAACAGGCACAGGCAAGGAGCTCTTTGCCCGGGCAATACATGAGAACAGCCGAAGGGTGCATGGTCCATTCGTCATCGTGGACTGTGCCGCCCTGCCGGAGAACCTCGTCGAAAGCGTGCTCCTAGGTCACGAGAAGGGGGCTTTCACCGGGGCTGACCGGCGCTCGGAAGGTCTTGTCAGGCAAGCGCATGGAGGGACGCTCTTCCTTGATGAAGTGGGCGAGTTGCCGCTTGCAATGCAGAAGGCCTTTCTGCGGGTGCTGCAGACCCGCCGTTTTCGTCCGATCGGGGGACTTACCGAGGTGGAGAGCAATTTCAGGCTGGTTGCCGCGACAAACAGGAATCTCGATGAGCTCGTCACGGTGTGGAAGTTTCGTCAGGATCTTTTGTTCCGCCTGCGCACGCTGTGCATCGAGTTGCCTACCCTGCGAGACCGCCAGGACGATATTCCCAGGCTCGCCCACTACTTCAACGAAAGTGCCTGTCGGGCGCTCGGCATCAAGCCGAAGATGATTTCCGCTGAATTCCTGGAGGCACTGTGTGAATTTGACTGGCCGGGAAATGTTCGCGAACTCGCCAACGCCATCGAGAGTGCGATTACGTCGGCGGGCGGCGAGCCCATGCTGGCGCCTCGCCATTTGCCCCTCAACATTCGGGTGCGGCTGGCCCGCGCCCCGCTCGAAGAGCATCGACAAAAGGCCGTGTGCATGAGGAACACCGCCGTAATCCTAGACCCCGAGAACATTCCGCAACTCAAGGACTTCCGCAAGACGGCCCTTGAGGATCTAGAGTGCTGCTATCTCGAACAGCTCATGGCCATCGCTCACGGAGACATCAGAACAGCCTGTGCCCAATCAGGCCTTTCCCGCGCACGCCTTTATGCCCTGCTCAAGCATCATGCAATCGAGCGGACGGTGAAACGCGCCATGAGCGATCAGACTGCTGACCTAAACCGGGAGGTCCTTGACAGTAGAGTCTGAAGACACACGAAAGAAACCATCCGGTCGCCATGTCCTTTTGTGCAGATGCCGACGCGGTTTGCCAGGCGAATCTTAAGCAGAAGACAGGCTGGCGAACCCAACCTGTTTTTTATAGCATTTTGCAGTTCAATTGTGGTCCAAGGGAACACATCCCGCCAAGAGGTGCGATCCCTTGGGGCCCTTTTTATAAACAAACAGCCGCCGGCGGAAGCCGGCGGCTGTTTGTTTATAAGCAGTGGCAAAAGGGCCGATGGTTACTTGGGCGCTACTTCCAGCGGGCCATGAAGCCGGCCGAGTCGCCGCCCTGGTCCAGATGCTTGATGAGCGAGCTGCCGAAGACCACGGCGTCGATCGTGTCGCCGAAGGTGGTCAGCTGCTCGGGCCTGGAGATGCCGAAGCCTAGGGCCAGGGGCACGTCGAATACGCGCTTAGCCACGGCCAGCCGACCGGCGATTTCCTCGGGCAGGCTCGTGCGTTCGCCCGTGGTGCCCAGCACGGACACGAAATAGACGTAGCCCCGCGCATTGTCGGCGTAGAGCTTCATGCGCTCCTCGCTCGTGTTCAGGCCCACGAGCGGAATGAGGTCCAGGCCGCGGGCCGCCAGCGCCTTGGTCATGTCCTCTGACTCTTCCATGGGCAGGTCGGGCACGATGAAGCCGGTCACTCCGGCCTCGGCTGCGTCGGCCGCGAGCCTGTCCAGGCCGTATTTATAGAACGGGTTGTAGTAGCCCATGAGCACGATCCCGGCCTTGAAGCCGCCCTTGCGTTTCTTCAGCTCGGCCAGAATCCAATCCAGCGTGACGCCGGCTTCGAGGCACTGCAGGGAGGCCCGTTCCACCACCGGGCCGTCGGCCACTGGGTCTGAGAAAGGCACGCCGATCTCGATGATGTCTGCTCCGCTTTTGTCCAGGGCCGAAAGCTCCTTCCAGAAACGCTCCTTATCCGGGTAGCCCGCCGGCAGGTAGGGAATGAGCGCCTTGCGGCCGGCCTCGTTGGCCTCGCGTATCTTCTGCTCCAGCCTGGATTTCGTCAGTGTGGTCATATGCACGCTCGCTTTTTTTCGCTGGTTGACTGCCTGTCTCCTCGCATCCCCCGGCGCGGCTGTGGCCCGAGTCTTCGAGGGACGCGGCCGCGCCGGAAACGCGGGGTCCAGGGGGATCATCCCCCTGGACCCCGGAGGCCTCTTAAATTCCAAGCACTTCCTCGATGATGTCCAGGTCCTTGTCGCCGCGGCCGGACAGGTTGATGATGACGTGCTCGCCGCGCGGAATGGACTCGGCGTTGTCCAGAACCCAGGCCAGGGCGTGGGAGGATTCCAGGGCCGGGATGATGCCTTCGGTGCGGCAGAGCACCTGGAAGGCGTTCAGGGCCTGGGTGTCGTTGACGCAGTAGTATTCGGCCCGGCCGGCGGCCTGCAGCCCGGCGTGCTCCGGCCCGACGCCCGGATAATCCAGGCCGGCGGCCACGGAGTGCGAAGGCTCGACCTGGCCGTGCTTGTCCTGCAGGAGCTTGGTGAGCGCGCCGTGCAGCACGCCGTGCTCGCCCTTGGTCAGGGTGGCCGAGTGATAGCAGCCGAGCTCGCCCGTGCCTGCGGCCTCCACGCCCACCAGGCGCACTTCCCCGTGCGGCACGAATTCGTGAAAGGCCCCGATGGCGTTGGAGCCGCCGCCCACGCAGGCCACGATCATGTAAGGCAGCTTGCCGCCCATCTTTTCCATGAACTGGCGCTTGGCTTCGCGGCCGATGACGGCTTGCAAGTCGCGCACGAGCAGCGGGAAGGGATGCGCGCCCGTGACCGAGCCCAGGCAGTAGTGCGTGGTGCGCTGCTCGGCGATCCAGTCGCGCAGGGCGGCGTTGATGGCATCCTTAAGGGTTTTGGTGCCGGACTCCACGGGCCGCACTTCCGCGCCCAGGAGCTTCATGCGCCGCACGTTGTGGGATTGGCGCTTCACGTCGATGGAGCCCATGTAGACCACGCACTCCAGGCCGAGCATGGCCGCTGCCGTGGCGGTGGCCACGCCGTGCTGGCCCGCGCCGGTCTCGGCGATGAGGCGCGGCTTGCCCATGTGCTTGGCCAGCAGGGCCTGGCCCATGGTGTTGTTGACCTTGTGCGCGCCGGTGTGGGCCAGGTCCTCGCGCTTGAGCCAGATGTTGCGGCCGAGCATCTCGGACAGGCCCTGGCAGTGGTAGAGCGGCGTGGGACGGCCCACGAAGTCGGCCATGATGCGGCCAAGCTCCTGCTGGAAGATCGGGGAGGGCATGATGCGGCCCATGGCCTCCTCAAGTTCGATGAGCGGCGGCATGAGCAGCTCGGGCACGAAGCGGCCGCCGAAATCGCCGAAATAACCCTTCTTGAGCATCTGCATGTGTCACGTCCTTTATAGGTTCATCGCCGGCAGGCGGCGATGGCGGTTCGTACTTTCTCGATGTCCTTGAGCCCGGGCGCGGATTCCACGCCGGAGTTGAGGTCCACTCCGGCCAGGTTCGCCTTCGCACAGTCCTCGACGGCCGCGCGCACGTTTTTCGGTCCCAGGCCGCCGGCCAGCAGCCAGGGGCGAGGACTGTCCAGCTTAGCCAGGGCCGCGAAGTCCAGGCTCCTGCCGTGGCCGCCGCCGGATGTCCCCGCGTCCAGCAGAAACAGAGCGCAGTCCGCGAAACGGGCCATGTCCTCGGCCAGCTCGTCCAGGCTAGCGTAGCGCTTGGGCCAGAAGACCTTGATGACCCGCTCAAAGCCCACGGCGCGGCAGAATTCCTGGTCCTGGCCGCCGTGGAGCTGAACGTAGTCGAGTCTTGCTTCGTCCAGGGTGTGGCGGACTTCCACCACACTCTCCTTGACGAAGACGCCGACCTTGCGCGCCTGGCCGAGAGCCTCCGGCTCAAGGGAGGCCGGAAAGTCCGGGGTGACGAAACGCGGGCTGGCCGGGTGGAAGATGAAGCCCAGCAGATCGGCTCCGGCCTCTGCGCAAAGGCGCACGTCCTCGGGCCTGGTCATGCCGCAGACCTTGATCATCACAGCGTGAGCCCTCCGTCGCGCACCCTGCCGGTCAGCTCGGCCAGCTTGCGGCCGGGGTCCTTGTGCTCCATGAGCGCCGTGCCCACGAGCAGGGCGTCGTAGCCCACGCTCTCCAGGGCCGCGGCGTCGCCCTCGTCCTTGATGCCCGAGGCCGCGATCCACAGTTCGCCCGGGCGCTTGTCCTTGATGAGCCGGAAGGCGTTCTGCGCATCGACTTCCAGGGTGTCCAGGTCGCGCGTGTTGACCTGGATGATCCAGGCCCCGGCGTCTCGGGCGTGGGACAGATCGCGCTCGTCGAAGATTTCCACCACGGGGTCGAGCCCCAGGTCGCGGGCCTTGACGATCATGGCCGACAGGTCGTTGATGTTCGGGATCATGCGCGCGATGAGCAGCGCGGCCGAAGCGGGCGTGGCCGCCGTGGCCAAGAGCTGCAGCGGGTCGAACAGGAAGTCCTTGCGCAGGATGGGCAACCCCGTCCCGGCCATGAGCGCGATGAAGTCCAGGCTGCCCTTGAAGAAGGTCTTCTCGGTCAGGCAGGAGATGGCCGCCGCGCCGTTCGAGGCGTAGAGCAGGGCGACTTCCTCGGGCGACATGCGCAGGTTGATCTCGCCGCGCGAGGGCGAGGCGCGCTTGTATTCGGCGATGACGGCGCGCGGAGCCTTGGCCCGAACGGCCTCGCTGAAGGACGGCCGTTTGCCCTTGAAGGGCCTGGGCAGGGTGCCGGCCTGCTCGTGCCGGCGCAGCCTCTCGATTTCGTCCAGCTTGGCTTGGCGGAATTTTTCCAGCATCAGGCGACTCCCATGGTTGCGAGGTGCCCGGCCGCGCGTCCCGAGCGCACGGCCTCCAGGGCCTTGGCCGCGGCCGACTGGAGTGGGATGCCCTCCAGCAGATGCAGGGCCATGGCCAGGTTGATGGCCACCATCTTTTGCGCGGACTCGGGCCCGCTGCCGGACAGAATGGCCTTGAGCATATTCAGGGCCTCTTGCGGCCCGGCGACGGTCACGGCCTCGGGCCGGTCGTCGGCCAGGCCCAAACCGGCCGGGTCCACCCGCGCCCGCTCGACCTTGCCGTCGCGCACGTAGGCCACCTCGCTGGGGCCGAAGGGCGTCAGTTCGTCGTAGCCGCCCGCGCCGTGCACCACGGCCGCGCTCTCAACGCCCGTCAGGCGCAGGGCCTCGGCGATGAGCATGAGCAAACCCTCGTTGGGCACTCCCAGGATCTGATGCGTGGGCCGGGCTGGATTGAGCAGCGGTCCCAGCAGGTTGAACAGGGTGCGGATGCCCAGGGCCTTGCGCAGGGGCATGACGTGCCGGAACGCTGGGTGGAAGCCGGGCGCGAATAGGAACACAAAGCCGGATTTGTCCAGGGCCGCGCCCACGGCCTCGGGGCCGGTGTCCAGGGCCACGCCCATGGCCTCCAGCACGTCGGCCGAGCCGGACTTGCTCGACACGGAGCGGTTGCCGTGCTTGACCACCTTGTGCCCCAGCGAGGCCAGGATGATGGCCACGGCCGTGGAGCAATTGAAGCTGTGCTTGTTGTCGCCGCCCGTGCCGCAGGTGTCGATGCGCGGCCCGGACAGGCCCGGCACGAGGCGGGCGTGGGCCAGGCATGCGCCCACGGCGGCGGCCAACTCCTGGGGCGTCTCGCCTTTCGCGCGCAGGCCCATGAGCATGGCCCCGGCCTGGCCTTCGGACAACTCGCCGGCCATGAGCCGGCCGAATGCTCCCTCGGCCTGCTCGCTGGTCAGGTCCCGGCCCTGGGCCAGGTTCTCCAGCACGATTTTCATGAACTCGGGCATATCAATATCCCCCTAAGCTTCGCTGAGGATTGCCTGCGGGAAGTTGGCCAGCAGTTTAGGCCCTTCCGGCGTCAGGATCGATTCGGGGTGGAATTGCACCCCGACCCAGGGCCGGTCGCGGTAGCGCAGACCCATGACTTCGCCCTGGTCGGTGCGGGCCGTGACTTCGATGTTCTCGTGTGCGGGCGTGGCCATTACCAGCAGCGAGTGGTAGCGGCAGACCTCGAAGGGATTGGGCAGGCCTGTGAACAAGCCCCGGCCGTCATGCTCCACCATGGAGGTTTTGCCGTGCATGATCCTGCCCGCGATCTCCACCGGCGCTCCCGCGAAGTGCCCAAGAATCTGGTGGCCCAGGCACACGCCCAGCACGGGCACGCTCTTGGGCAGCCTGGCCAGGAACTCCAGGCACAAGCCGGCGTTCTCGGGGCGGCTTGGGCCGGGCGATATGCAGACCATGGACAGTTCACCGGACCCGGCCAGATCGAGGATGCGCTCCTCGTCGTTGCGCAGCACCACGGGGTCGCGGCCCTGCTTCTGGAACTCCTGCACCAGGTTGAAGGTGAAGGAGTCGAAATTGTCAATCAGCAAAAACATCCGTGGCCTCCTCTCCGCGCAGGACCTTGGACATGGCCCGCGACTTGTTGCCGACTTCCTCCCATTCCTTCTCCGGTACGGAATCGTACACAATGCCAGCGCCGGCCTGGTAGCAGACCTTGCCGTCCCTGACCCACAGGCTGCGGATGGTGATGCCCGTGTCCAGATCCACCCGGCCGTCGGTCAGGCCGACCCAGCCCACGGCCCCGCCATAAGGGCCGCGCGGCAACTCCTCCAGGTCGGCGATGATCTCCATGGCCCGCACCTTGGGCGCCCCGGACAGGGTCCCGGCCGGGAAGGCCGAGGCCAGCACGTCCATGGCGTCCAGCCCCGGCTTGAGCCTGGCCCCGACGTAGGAGGTCAGGTGCATGACATGGGAGAAACGCTCGACCTGCATGAATTTCTGCACGCTCACGCTGCCCGGCGTGGCGATGCGGCCCAGGTCGTTGCGGCCCAGGTCCACGAGCATGACGTGTTCGGCGCGCTCCTTGGGGTCGGCCAACAGGTCCACGGCATAGGCCGCGTCCTCGGACTCGCTCACTCCGCGCGGCCGGGTGCCGGCGATGGGCCGCGTCTCCAGGCCGCCATCGTCACAGCGCACCAGCAGTTCGGGCGAGGAGCCGGCCAGGATTACGCCGGGCAGCTTCAGGTAGAACATGTATGGCGACGGATTGACCTGGCGCAGCCGGCGGTAGAGCACGAAGGGGTCGCCGCTGAAGTCGGCCTCGAAGCGCGAAGAGAGCACGACCTGGATGCATTCGCCCTGGCGGATGAGCTCCTTGGCCGCCTCCACCGAGCGCATGTAGCCTTCCTTGCCGGACCGCGAAGTGACCTCGCCCACAATGGGCATGGCCGGCTTGCGCAGGATGCGCGCGGTGTTCATCTCCGGCTTTGCCTCGGCATCCAGGCTCAGGTAGCAGCAGCGGTGGTGCAGATGGTCGTAGAGCACCACTTGGCCAGGCAGGGCCAGACAGGCTTCGGCATCCGCCGGCCGCACCGCTGGTGCGAGCTTGGGCTCGAAAAGCCCGGCCAGACCATATCCGAAATAGCCGTACAGCCCGCGCGTGGCCGGCGGCAGATCGGCAAAGCCTTCGGGCGGCGTGATGCGCAGCGCGTTGGCCACGGCCTTGACGCCCTGAACCCAGTCCTGGCCGTCCAGCTTGGTCAGCGCAGCCAGCCGCTTGTCGGGAGCCGATACGGCCAGCTTGCCTCCACGACAGGCGAGTATAAGGCGGAAATCCCATAGAATCAGACTGTAGCGCCCAAGGCGGCCGTCCACCTCGGCGCTTTCGAGAAGAATTCCGGGCGAGTCGCCGACCAGCCCCAGATAGAGGCTGATGGGCGTCTGCACGTCGGCGGGCATCCAGCGGCCCGTCTGCCTCAGCGTGATGGTCTGCATGTGCCTTTCCTTCCTATTATTGAATTTATTAATAAAAAAGGCCGCGTTCCTCGGGGAGGAACGCGGCCTTTGGATACACCAGTCACCACGGAAGCTTTACGCCCCTCCCCGTTGTTTGTCGTCGCGCCACCACCACTGGGCCCTTTCGGCCAATAGGGAGACATCGCCGCCAGCGGCGACGTTCAGGTGGGAGCGGAACAGGCGCACGGCCTCCTGGGCGTAGGGGTTGGCCTCGAACAGGGCCTCGAACAGCCCGGCATCCTCGGTCAGCATCTTGCGCGCCGACTCCAGCCGCCGCCGGAACGACGGCGTGACGAACCGCTCGATGTCGGGTTGGCCCGCGGTGGCCGAGAGGTAGGCTGTGTTGGTCACGAAATTCAGTCCTTGGATGAAGGCCATGGCCCGGTCATGTTCGTGGGCTGTCGTGCGAAACGTGCTGAGCTCGATACGCTTCAGCCAATCCTCCACCGCGTCCAGGGCCGCGTCATCCCTGCCGGGCGTGATCGCCACCACTCGCTCGCCTTCGAGCGGCCGTGGTCCGAACAGCGGGTGAGTGCCCACCACCGGGCCATCCCAGGCCGCGAGCATGTGCTCCACGGGCCCGACCTTGACCGAGCACAAGTCGGCCAGGATATTCCGGTGCGAGAGGTGCGGCTTCACCTGAAGCAGCACGTCGGCCAGGGCATGGATGGGCACAGCCAGCAAAACGAGTTCGCTCGACTGAATGGCCATCGCCAGGGCCATATTGTCCATGGGTTTGTCCAGCCCGCGCACGGACAGACCGTGTTCAATGCACAGGTTCATGAACAGTCTGCCCATCTGCCCCTGGGAGCCGATGATGGCCACGTTCTTTATGGCGCGCTCGCCGGTCATGCTCAGGTTCCTTGCTCCACTTTGGCCCATTCGTCAAAGAAGCCCGGAAAGGACTTGGCCACGCAACGCGGATCATCCAGACGCACATCCACTCCACCCAGGCGCAGCAGCGTGAAGCTCATGGCCATGCGGTGATCGGAGTGGGTGGCGAAGTCCACGCTCTTGCCCGTCGGCAGCGCGCGCGGCGCGATGCGCAGGCCGTCCGGCAGTACCTCCACCTGCGAGCCAACGGCGCGGATTGCCCCGGCCACGGCTTCCAGGCGGTCGGATTCCTTGATGCGCAGGTGGGCAACGTTGCGGATGGTCGTCTCGCCTTTGGCGAACAGGGCGACCATGGCCACCGTGGGCACCAGATCCGGGCACTGGCCCATATCGACGTTGATGCCCTGGAGTTCGCCGGGTGAAACGCTGACCGTCCCGGCGGAATCCCATATAACCGAAGCTCCAAAATTTTGCAAAATCCGTAAAATGGCCCGATCGCCCTGCACCGAGTCGGCCCGCAGGCCGGTCATGGCCACGGCGCGGGACACCGCGCCCGCGCCAAGGAAGTAGGAGGCGTTGGACCAGTCGCCTTCCACGGCATAGGAGCGCGGCGCATAGCGCGAGGGCTGCACGATGAAGCGCACCTTGCCCGGCTCGGCCGCGCGCACCTCGCGCCACGGCGTGGGCTGCCAGGCGTCGCCCTGACGCGTCTCGACCGTGAAGGGGATGCCGAAGTCCTCCATGACCTGCAGGCTCAGGGCCACGTAGGGCCAGGACACAACCTTGGCCCCGGAGATGGACAGCTGCATGGGCTTGGCGGCCAGGGGCGCGGCAAGCAACAGGCCCGAGAGGTACTGGCTGGACTCCTCCAGGGACACGGCGGCCGGGCCGCCGCGCAGGCCTTCGGTGCGCATGACGAAGGGCAGGTAGCCGACCTTCTCCAGCCACTGGAAGTCCACGCCCTGGGAGTGCAGCTCCGTGGTCAGTTCGGCCATGGGCCGCTGGTGCATGCGGCCCGCGCCGCGCACCTCGAAGGCCCCCCGTCCGGCGGCGGCGATGGCCGTGAGCAGGCGGCAGGTGGTGCCGGACTCGCCCACGTCCAGCATTGCGGGTTTGCCGCTGTCCGCTGTTGCGCCGCGCGGCCCGTCGGCCATGCCGCGCACACGCACGTCGCCGCCGTCGCGCGAAAAAGTCGCGCCCATGGCCTGCAAGCAGGGCAAGGTCGCGCCGGTGGTGTCATTGCTGACCAGCACGCCGGAAAGCTCAGACTCGCCGGGAGCCAGGGCCGCCGCGATGAGCGCGCGGTGGGATACGGATTTGGAGGCAGGGGCGGAAATGGTCACGGGCTGCATGGCTACTCCCTGTTCAGGTCGAGCTTGGGGCCGGAGGGGTAGCTGCCGAGCAGGCGCAGGGTGTGGCACTTCTCGCGCAGCAGGGCCAGAGCCTTCTTGTGCTCCTCGGCGTACAGGTCGCACTCCAGATCGGCGAAGAACACGTACTTCCACTTCTCGCTCTTGAGCGGCCGGGACTCCAGCTTGCTCATGTTGATGCCCGCCTCGGCCAGGGTGGCCAGCACGGCGGCCAATGCGCCGGGCTTGTCCGGCGTGGTGAACAGGATGGAGGTCTTGTCCGGCTGGCCGTCGGCCAGGCGCGAGGCGGCGATGATGCAGAAGCGCGTCCAGTTGTCCGGTGCGTCCTCGATGCCCGAGGCGAGCACGGACAGGCCGTGCATCTCGGCCAGGCGGCTCTGGCCCACGGCGGCTGCGCCCGGTTTGTCCACCACTGTGCGCGCCGCGGCGGCCGTGCTCTCCAGGGGGATGAGCGCGGCGTTGGGCAGGTTGGCGTGCAGCCATTGAGCGCACTGGGCCAGAGGCTGCGGGTGCGAGTAGACCACGCTCACGTCCTCCATGCGCATGGCTTTGGACAGCAGCGCGTGGCGGATGCGGCAGAACAGCTCGGCCTGGATGAACACGTCGTGGCGGTGGAACAGGTCCAGGCTCTGGCCCACGGAGCCTTCCAGGGAGTTTTCCAGGGGGATGACGCCCAGTTCGGCCTCGCCGCGCGACACGGCGGCGAAGACGGCCTCGAAGTTGGCCTTGGGCAGGTACTCCACGCTGTGGCCAAGATATTCCATGGCGGCCAAGTGCGAGAAGGTGCCCTCGGGGCCGAGGTAGACGATCTTCTGCGGCCGCTGCAGGGACCGCGAAGAGGACATGATCTCGCGGTAGATGGCCCGCAGGTGCTCGTTGGGCAAGGGGCCTGGGTTCATGGCCGTGAGCCGGTCCAGCAGTTTCTTCTCACGCGTCGGCTTGAAGACCGGGTCGCCCGATCCGGCCTTGAGCCGACCCACGCGCTTGCTGATCCTGGCCCGCTTGTTGAGCAGAGACAGGATCTCCTCGTCCACCCAGTCGATCTCGCGGCGCACGGCGGCCAGGAACTTCTGGTCTGCGCTTTGGCCCTGGCCCTGACCTTGGCCCTGGGGCTGCTCGGTCCGAACGGCTGTCTCAACCTGCGCTGGCGCTTGGTCCTGCACGGGCTGGACAGGTTTCTCCGCCTGGTCGCTCGTTGCGGATTTAGCGGGCTTTCCGGCCTTGTCGGCCTTGCCGGGCGTCTCCGGCATATCGGGCATATCGGGCATTTCCATGGCTGGCCTTTCCTTGGGCTTCCCTTAAGCTTCCTTGATATCTTCGCTGATGCGCATGCCGAAGTGGCGGCCGGCGGTATCCAGGCGCACGAGGATCTCGTCGCCTTCGCGCAGACTGACCACGCTCACGGGCTCGCCGCCGGGCCGCGTCAGACGGATGGTCTCGGCGTTTTGCAGGAACACTGCGCCCTCGCGCGCGCCCTCGGGCGTTTCCACCCTGGCCCGCACCAGCAGCATGGGCCGCACCTCGACCTTGACCCGGCCGATGGTGGCCAGGGAAGTCCTGCCGTCGTGGCCGACCACGAGCACTTCGTCGCCGGAGGACAGCTCCTGCAGGTAGTTGGTGCGGTCGCCGGGCATGATCGCGTAGGCGTGCACGGCTCCGGCATTGACCCGGAAGGGTCGCGCGGCCACGTAGGGGTTGTTCTCGGTCTCGGCGTGCACCAGGAAGGTGAAGGCGCTGCCGTTGCCCACGAGCATGCCCTGGCCCTTGCGCAACATGGACAGCGTGTCCACGCACACGCGGTGGCCCAGGCCCACGGGGCGGACCTCCGTGACCACGGCTCGCGACAGCTCGTACACGCCTTGGGACAGCTTGATCTCGGCCACGATGCTCTTCAGCTCTGCCGCGGCCTGGGGCAGCACCAGCAGCCAGTCCACGCCGTGCTCCAGGATGCCGGCGGCCAGGCGGGCCTGATCCAGGGAAGCCACCTCCACGCCCAGCTTGTCGGCCTGGGCCAGGATGTTCTCCACGGGGATGATCTCCCAGCCGGCGCGCAGCACGACCTTGCCGCCGGAGCGCAGGCAGGACACCGCGTGCTCCTCGTCGGCCTTGGACTCCAGGCACACGGTCGTAAGCAAGCTGACCGGCAGGACTTCGGTGCGCCCGAGCTGACGCACGGACTCCACGCGCTCGTCCTCCACGATCAAGCCGTCCACCCCCGACTCCAGAGCCAGGGTGACCAGGTTCTTGTCGAAAGGCACCGCCAGGAAATAGATCTTTTGCATGGAGATCAGCTCGCCTTTTGGGTGTTATTCAGGAAATCCATGGCCTCGTCCACTTCCCAGTCCTCATGCACAACGCCCTTGAGCGTGGCAACCAATCGGCGCGGGTCCTCGGCCTGGAAAATATTGCGCCCGATGGACAGGCCGTGGCCTCCGGCCAGCACGGAGTCGTGGACCATCTGGACTATGTCGCGGGTGTTATCCATCTTCTCGCCGCCGGCGATGACCACGGGCACGCAGCAGGCTTCGGTGACTTCGGCGAAGGAGTCCGGGTTGCCGGTGTAGCAGACCTTGACCACGTCGGCACCCAACTCGACGCCTACACGGGCGCAGTGCTTTACGACATCCTTGTCATATTGGTTCCGGATCTTGGGGCCGCGGGCGTAGACCATGGCCAGCACCGGGATGCCCCATTGAGCGGCAATGGATGTCACCTGGCCGAAATCACACAGCATACGCGCCTCGGTTTCGTCGCCCAGGTTCACATGCACGGACACGCAGTCCGCGCCCAGGCGGATGGCGTCTTCCACTGTGCCCACGAGGGTCTTTGCGTTGGGATAGGGAGAGAGGCTGGTGGAGGCGGAGAGGTGCAGGATGAGGCCGATGTCCTTACCTGATCCGCGATGGCCGCAGCGGATCAGGCCTTTATGCATGAGCACTGCGTTGGCCCCGCCCTCGACGATGTGGTTAACGGTTTCGCGCAGGTCCACCAGTCCGGAGATGGGGCCTACTGACACGCCGTGGTCCAAGGGCACGATAATGGTGCGCTCGGTGTTGCGGTTGAAAATGCGTTCGAGGCGGATGGCTTTCCCGATGTTGTTGCTGCTGGCTAACATGTGCGGCTCCTTGCCCCGGCCCGGCCATCACCCGCGCACCCCTGAAAAAAAAACAGGGGCCGCCGGCTTGCGCCTGCGGCCCCTGGGGTGTTCGGTGTTCGTCTTCTTCTACTTGAGTACCAAACCGCTCCCATTACAGACCACAGGCTGCTCCCTAAACCAATAATAATACCAAAAGCTAAAAGATAGGGTGGCGAACGCCTGGGGCTGCGTGGACTTCATGCGCGGCAATATGCTCCCACGCCTAGCGGCATGTCAACGGTTTTCTTGGTCAAAAGTGCGGTGAACCGACATCCGCATACTAATTATATATGATTGCGGCGCATTTTCTGCGTCGGCCCGCTAAGAAGAAATCTGCTGAGCGCAACCCGACGGATGAGCTGTTTAGGCCTGTGTGGCTGTAATACTCTATTGAGCCATATGCACGCATGCTGGAAGAGGTCTGATTTACGTTTGTGTCAACCTGTGACTTAGGGTTTGCTTGTCTTACTTCATAATTAACAATTAAGGGATAGTAATGCTCTTTTTACGGCTATTCATGCCATTAAAATACAAATATGTATATTCGGGTGAAGCTGATACTAGTAAGAATACAATACAGCCTAAAATATGTCATTGATTCAAACACGTTAACTTGCTTGGTCCGGCCTTTGCTCAGGACAGGTCGTCGGGGGGAACGTTCTTTCGACACCCATTCCCTGTAAGGAGGTCGCATATGGGTTCCATGTTCGAGAACGGCAGAGGCATTGGCCGCACCGCCGTTGCGGCCGCAGCGCTCATGGCGCTGCTTCTGGTGCCGGGGCTTGCCCAGGCGCAGGAGGAGGCAGTTGAGTTCCTGACCCAGGCCAACGCCAACATCCTGTGGACGCTCATCGCCAGCATGCTCGTCATGTTCATGCAGGCCGGCTTCGCCTGCGTGGAGACCGGCTTCACCCGCGCCAAGAACGCGGGCAACATCTGCATGAAAAACGCCCTGGACTTTGGCGTCGGGCAGATACTGTTCTTCCTGTTCGGCTTCGGCCTCATGTTCGGCACCGACCTCGGCGGCTTGATCGGCACCGACAACTTTGCTCTGGGACTCGGCTCCGTTGTCGGTCAGGACGGCTTCGACGGCTGGTCCTATACCTTCTGGTTCTTCCAGTCCGTATTCGCCGCCACCGCCGCCACCATCGTCTCCGGCGCCGTGGCCGAGCGTATCAAGTTCGGCACCTATGTCGTCATCAGCATCGTTGTCACGGCCGTCATCTACCCGGTCTTCGGCCACTGGGCCTGGGGTAGCCTGGCTGGCGAAGCCTCGGCCGGCTGGCTGAGCGGCTTCGGATTCATCGACTTCGCCGGCTCCACCGTGGTGCACTCCATCGGCGGCTGGGTCGGTCTGGCCGGAGCCCTGGTCCTCGGCCCGCGCGTGGGCAAATACACCGCCGACGGCAAGGCTCGGGCCATCCAGGGCCACAACATTCCCTTGGCCACCCTGGGCGTGTTCATTCTCTGGTTCGGCTGGTTCGGCTTCAACCCCGGCTCCACCACCATCGCCGACGACACCATCGGCCTCATCGCCGTGAACACCTCGCTGGCAGCCTGCGCCGGCCTCGTCGCGGCCATGATCACCTCCTGGATGCGCTTCGGCAAGCCCGACATCTCCATGAGTCTTAACGGCGTTCTGGCCGGCTTGGTAGCCATCACCGCGCCCTGCTACAACGTCTCCCCCGTGAGCGCCATCGTCATAGGCCTCGTCGGCGGCTTCATCGTCGTCCTGTCCGTCGAACTCCTGGACAAGGTGCTCAAGATCGACGACCCCGTGGGCGCTATCTCCGTGCACGGCGTGTGCGGCGCCTGGGGCACCATCGCCGCCGGCCTGTTCTCCACGGATGTGGGCCTGTTCATGGGCGGCGGCATCAATCAGACCCTTGTCCAGCTTCTGGGCGTGGGCACCGCCTTCGTGTGGGCCTTCGGCAGTGGCTTCGTCCTCTTCAGCGTCGTGAAGGCAATCGTGGGCATCCGCGTGTCCAAGGAAGAGGAGATCAGGGGCCTCGACATCGGCGAGCACGGCTCCGAGGCTTACAACGGCTTCCAGGTCTTCACCACCGAGTAGCCACAGACGAGAACGCGAGGAAACACCATGAAGCTCATCATAGCCTACATCCGGCCGGAACAGCTCACCGCTGTCAAGCAGGCCCTCTACGCCAAGGGCATCTATTCCATGAGCGTGACGAACATCCTGGGCAGCGGCCGCCAGAAGGGCTTCACCGAGACCTACCGCGGCGTGGTCATCGAAGTGAACCTGCTCAAGAAACTGCGCCTTGAAGTCGGCGTTCCCGCCGACAAGGCCGACATTGCCATGGATACGATCGTCGAGAGCGCCCGTACCGGAAAAGAGGGCGACGGCATGATCTTCGCCCTGGACATCGCCAAGTCCGTACGCATCCGCACGGGCGAGAGCAGCCTTTAAGAACCCTGGCCAATCTAGACCGGGAGCCTCTGGCTCCCGGTCTTCTTCAAACCACGGCAGCAAGCAAAGCGCATGAGGAATGGGGCCATGGCGCACGAGGACAAAATCCCGAGGATCGCCGACGTAAGCGTGGCTTCCATCCTCAAGAGCGAGGCCGTCCTCACTTTCTTTCAGCCCCTAGTGTCCCTGCGCCGCAAATCCTTGTTCGGCGTGGAGGCACTGAGCCGCGGCCTCATCGGCGACTCCGGCGAAGCCATTCCTCCCGCGCTGCTCTTTCAACTCGCCGAAGACAAGGCCGATCTGGCCAATCTCGACCGTCTTTGCAGGCGCAAGGCCTTGGAAGCATTCGCGCCGATGCACGCCCTGAGCAGGGAGCTCTTCCTGTGCCTGAACGTCGAGCCGACCACCCTGGACTGGGGACTTGTGGGCTCAGGAACCCTGTCGGACGTGGCCCAGCGCCTGGGAGTCGATCCCGCCAACGTGGTTCTGGAGCTGGACGAATCCCGCATCGCCGATCCCTCGACCCTGACCCGTTTTGCTAATTCCTGCCGCGCGGCTGGTTTCCTCCTGGGGCTGGACGGCACCGGCGGTCCGCACTCGGGACTTGAGCGCATTGCCGAGTTGCGGCCGGATATCATCAAGATTGATCGCAGGCTGGTGTCCGGCGTGCATTCCGCAACGCACAAGCAGGACGTGGTGCGCGGGCTCATAGCCACGGCCGACCGCATCGGGGCCTTGCCCGTGGCCGTGGGCGTGGAGACTGAGGAGGAGGTCATCCTGCTCTTGGAGCTAGGCGTGGAAGTTTTTCAGGGCTTCTATTTCGCTCGACCCTACCCGAGCGGCTCCAAGCGGCCCGACGTGAGCACGGCCATCGAGGCCGTTGCCGCGCACTTCAAGGGCCATGTGCTGCGTAAGATCAACGCGAGCAAGGAGCAGCACAAGATTTACGCATTTGTCATCGACCAGGTGCAAGAGGCTCTGGCGCGTACGGCTCTGCCCGAGCTGGACGCGGCACTGGCGGGTATCCTCGACATGCACCCCGGCCTGCAGTGCGCCTACGTGCTCAACGAGTCGGGCCTGCAGATCTCCGATACCGTCAGCAATCCGCTCCTGAAGCGCGGCGTGCGGCGACTCCTGCATCAGCCCATCCGCAAGGGCACGGACCACTCCCTCAAGGAATACTACTTATCCATTAAGGCGGGCTTGCCCCGCTACATCACCGATCCCGGCATCTCCCAGACCACGGGCCTGCCACGCCGAACCATCTGCGCCGCATACCAGGACGCCTCCGGCCGCCAGCGCATCCTCTGCCTGGACATCAGCGAGCCGGAATAGCTGCCTCTGCCCTGCATATTCAACCTGGCTACCGTCTTCGACCTGCTGCGAAGCCTGGTTGGAGCGACGGCAGGCTGCCTAGCCGTCACTTCTGCGTAGGCTTGCTGCGGGCGGCGGGCCTGCTCCAGGGCAGGCGATGGTAAAGGGCCGAGCGGATGAGTGCGGCCAGGGCGATTCCGGCAAACAGTGCGCGCACCACATGCCAGTTGGCCCATTTGTCGCGGTATATATCCCAGTCCGATGGCAGGCTGCCTGGATTCCAGGTTTCGATACGCATGTTGATGGGGCTGATGAACAGGCCCCAGACTAGCAGCATAAGGAAAAGGCAGGTCGTGGCGGTGAACAGCGTAACCCTCGCCTCGCGTCTGTCGCGCAGGACCCAGGTTGTGTAGGCCGTGGACAAGAGGGCCGAGACCTCCACGAGGCTGAGCACGGGGCCGTAGTTGCTCAGGAGCAGCTGATGCACCAGCAGGAATTCGCCTCCGGGCAATTCGGTCTTGGGCCCGATCTGCAACACGTGGGTGAACACCGCGCCAGTGGCCAGCGCGGTCAAAAAAAGGCCAATGAACCGCACGACGGTCAAATTCATGGATGAATGCCTCGCTTAATCTAAATGGGGGAATGCTTGGATAATGTCGCGTGATCCGTGTATCTATCTTAAGCAACAAAGCCGTTGTCATGGTCTGTGCATTTTTTATCGGTCGAAGCAACGCGGAACCATGTTATTACGACATGAACGGTTTTGCATGGCCGTTGATGTGGCCTGGGCCCTAATTCTGGCTCCATGGCATCCCATCAGTGTAGTCTCATGGAACCACATGGTCTGTACCGAACTTTCGTCTTGGTGAATGCAGGAGCGACGCTCGGCTGTCAACAGGCTCCTTGGCGGGTGATCACAACGGGGATGGTTCTGGCTAGAATGTATATGTCGAACCAGACGGACCAATTATTGATGTAATATGTATCGAGGTCGATGCGTTTGTCGTAGGATACCAAGTTGCGTCCCGAAATCTGCCACAAGCCGGTAATGCCCGGTTTGACTCGGGTGTAATGGTGGTAGCAGTCGCGGTAGCGATCGATTTCAGCTTCGACAATAGGCCTTGGGCCGACCAGTGAGAGATCGCCGCGCAGGACATTGACGAGCTGAGGCAGCTCGTCCAGGCTCGTGCAGCGCAGGAAACGACCGATCCGGGTGACTCGCGGGTCGCGGCGCAGCTTTTGGCAGGAGTTCCATTCCTGCTGGAGGGTGGGATTACGGGCGAGGTGTTCCGCCAGGAGCTGTTCCGCATGGGGGACCATGGTGCGGAATTTCCATACGTGAAAAGGCTTGCCGTTGAGGCCGATGCGCCGCTGCTTGAATAGCGCGGGGCCGCGGCTTTCCAGGCGTATGATCAAGGCGATGACAAGACACAGGGGCAAAGCCACGAGGCCACCCAAGATGGTCAGCGTCAGATCCATGAAGCGCTTCATGGCCAGGCGTCTGCCGTCGAGCAGGTTATGGCGCACCAGCAGTCCGAGCAGTCCGCCCACATCCAGGGCCGTGGCCCACAGGCTCGTGCGGCCCATGGCTTGCGGCAGTATGATCACGTGTTTGAAGGTTCGCGCAAGGGTGTCCAGCATGGCATGCCGTTCCTCTGTCATGAGGCAGGCGCCGGAAACAGCGGCAAAGGAGTTTGTCGTCCTGCCTAGGCTCGCGATGTCCTCCGGATTGCTCACCACCGGCACTCCTTCCACGAAATCCTCGGCGAGCGCTTCGTCGTGACAAGAATACACGGCCACGGGCCGCAAACCGAGCCGCGGCCTGAGCTGCAAGGTGCGCAACAGCACACGCGCTGTATCGTCCGTCCCGAATACTACCACTGGATAGCCCCACCACGGCTTGCGCGCGAACATGTCGCGAACCAAGGTGCGTGCCAGGGGCGCCAGCATCAGGCTAGCCAGCCAAGCCAGAATGAACGCTCCACGCGAGTAGAGGGCCGCGTCACGGGAGAAGAAGGTCACTGCGCCCAGGGCGAGGTAAACCAGGGAAACGCCCAGACTGAGCTTTTTGAGTTCTTCGGGCGGTGACAAGAGCACGCCGGGATAGAGGCGCAAGGTTGCGAAGACAACAGGGAAAAGAATCAGGCTTGGCGTAAGTCTCCAATACAGATTGGCGACGATATATCCATCGAAGAGCTGGCGCATGCTGAGAGCGATCAAGATCGCAGCAATTACGGCCGCTATGTCGGCAGCCATAAGCATGAAAGACATGAGATAAGGTAAGCACTTGCGCATAAGCGCATCGACCTCTCTAGAGGAGCCGGCAAATCGGCGGATTCGGTTTTACTGGGCAAATACTGTTTGCACGAACCAAGCTGCACCCCAGAGAAAACCGCGTATGATCCCGGGTCAGGGGCGTCAGGGATATGGGCGACCCGTTTGGATACCCCGGCCTCGCCTGCGAAAGGGATGTGCTTAGTGGAAGTGCATGCAGGCGTACCGCCTTCAACCCGGGGGGAACTTAAATGAAAAGGTGCGGTAAGGGAAGAGTTAAGACCGGAAGGACGAAGAGCTGTGGTCGTGTCTTGCTATATTAAAGTCGAATCTTGCATTCTGAATCATTTATAAGAATGGCGGCTGAAATTCTTGCTAGTTTTAGTTCTAAACTATCTATCAAATTGATATTCTACATTGTTGAATTGAAGCTGCATGGCCTTCAAGCATGCTGCGGAGGAATCCGTTCAGGCTTACCCCAAGTCATTCGGCTCCTTAACGACACTGTAACGACTTCCCAACATGCGAATATGGGGACCGCCACGGCTAACGTGGGAGGCGGTTCAGAACATGGCAAGCAGCGTATCACAATCCGCAACGTGTGCATATGTTCCATGCAATGCGCCGAGGAAGGCCGTATGCACATGCGCCGCCGGTACAGTGATTCCGCCAAAGGCCATGTCGCGCGTGGCGCAGGCGTCGGAGGCCACACTGCAAGCAAAACCAAGGTCCGCGGCCGCGCGTGCGGCGGCATGCACGCACATGTGCGTCATCATGCCTGAGATGAGTAATGAGGACACGTCGCTGTGGCGTAAGAACTCAAGCAAAAGCGTTTCCCGAAAGCTGTTGGGGAAGTGTTTCGTGATCACGGCCTCATCCGGCAAAGGCTCTACTGCCGGGTGGAAAGCCACACCATCGGTGTCGGGCAGGAAGAATGCAGCGCCGGGCCGCGTGCTGATATGGCGCACGTGGAACACCGGTCGTTTCGCTTGGCGAAAGGCGGCCAGCAGACGGGAAGCCTTGGTTGCCGCGGCTTCTGTAGCGACAAGCTCCATGCGGCCTCCGGGGAAGTAATCGCGCTGGATGTCTATGAGCAGCAGGGCTGTGGTTGCGTTCATGTCCTGATCCTTGCCTTGTCAGAATCCTTGTCGTGTCAGATCCGGGATGGGGTGCGCTGGGGATGCTGTCGCGCAGCCCGTAGTCCTATCGTTCCCGGTCAGGGAAGAGCTCGCTGGGCAACCTATCCTTAAGCATGGCCATGTTCCAACGAAGATGTTTTTTAGCAGTCATTAGCGGGACGAATGCGGATTAGAATTGGATGCACGGGCGTGTACCGCCTAGGAAGGAGTTTCTTGCGCTTACGATCCGCCGTTGCGAGCGCCGATCGCGTTATTAGACTACCCGCCGCGGGCTTTACACATGTCGCTGTGAGGGCGCTGAAGCCCGCGCTGCCTCAGGTCGCCTGGGGATCGCGGCAGCAAAGCCGATAGAGCGAAACCTGGTCACGCCCTTGCTGTTTGGAATAGTAAAGAGCGCGGTCCGCGCGGGCCAGCATGTCCTCCAGATGGGCTTTGCCGACCTCGGGCTCGCGGGAGAGCTGAGAAACGCCCACGCTCACGGTGCACTGTACGCGCAGGTTGGCTCCGAGGTCGAACGCCTCCGAGGCCACGGCCATGCGTATGCGCTCGCCCAGCTTATCGGCCGAATCCTCGTTCGCATTGGGCGCGAGGATCGCGAATTCCTCTCCGCCGAAGCGGGCGCAGAGGTCCGAACCACGGCAAGCCGCAGCCATGCGCCGGGCCACTTCTGCGAGTACCTTGTCCCCGGCATTGTGCCCGAAGCCATCGTTGACGGCCTTGAAGTGGTCGATGTCGACCATGAGACAGGCACAGGGGCGATTGCCGCGTTGACAGGCCTCCACGAGCGTGCGGCCCGTGGTTTCGAGCGTGCGTCTGTTGGCCAGGCCCGTGAGCTGGTCGGTTCCGGAGAGTTTCTTGAGCCGGAGCAGGGAGGATTCCATCTCGCTGGCCATGAGCAGGAAGGATTCGTACAGCGCATGCATTTCGATGGTCGCGCGGGACATGGTCTCGTCGTGCTTGGGCAGGCTGTAGCGTCCTTGGCGGATGGCTTCGGAGTAGGAAGTCAGCAGGCGCAAGGGCGTCTGAATGGATCTGGCGGTGCGCCGCAGGAGCAGGGCGCCGGCAAGCAGCGAGGCCAGGCTGACCACGGCCAGATACTGAAGGTAGCGCACGACCTGGCTTGTAATCTCGGCCTCGGGCACCTCGCCCACGAGCATCCAATCGCCATTTCCGATGGCCAGGGCGGCGCCGATGACCTTCTCGTTGTTGTAGTTGGTATAGCTGGGCGGCGGCGGCAAGCCCTTGGATAGGCTGGCAAAGGGCTCGACTCCGGCTCCCAGCACGGAAAACCGGGCTGTTTCGGCTTCCGCGGGCGCTAGGCGGGCGTATGGCCCGGTCAAAATGCGCCCAGCGTGATCGAGCAGGAAGGTCGAGCTGGACCCAGCGATGCGCATGGAGAAGAGCATGGAGGACAATGTGTCCAGCATCACCGGGCACATGAGCACGCCTTGAACGGTTCCAGCCGCGTCCCGCACGGGTGTGGATAAGATGACCAGAGGGGTGCCGGACTGGCGGCCGATGAGAGCCTCGGAGATGAAATCTCGGCCCTGCAGGGATTCCCGGAAATATTGCCGGTCCGAGACATCGATCCCGGCCGGCGCGTCGAAGTCGATCCTGGTGATGCCGCTCTTGTCGATGAACACAAGGGAATAGAGATCATTGCGTCCGGAGATGAACAGCTCGAACAGTTTGCTCACGCGCGCGGGATCGGTACTGCGCATCTCCTCCGTGGCGGCAAGGAAACGCAGGTCGCGCGACAAATCTCTAATCCACGTCTCGATCTGCAAGGCCTGGTAGCGCAGGGCGCTCTCAATGCGCGCATGTTGGCTGGCGTATAGCGACGGCCGCAGGATGGCCAGATAGTAGGCCAGGCCCAGCAGCAAGGGGCTGAGGACCAGCAAAAGCGAATAGAGGCGCAACTGGCTGCTGACGGTCCTGGTCGAAAGGAAACGCATATGTCGCTCGTGTCTGTCCGAGGTAATGGAGATGCCGGGTCAATCCAGCCGTTGAAAAAGCGGCCGACTGTTTAGGGAAACGGGTGATTTGAGAAAGTCAGTTGTGGACAGTCCAAACCACGCAATGGCCGAGCAAAGCTCACCAACTGTTACGAATACACTGCTTCCTGTGCATCTTACGGGTCTCTGGGCTCACGTGGTCAATTCTTCAACGGGCTGCCATGACGATGGAAGCGCCTCGAAGCGTATTCGAAGATGTTATGGGGCATGAAATTTTAAGTGCGCGTAGAAATATAATAATGGATGGCGTGTCTGGTCAACAGGGATATTTAAAAGAGCTTTTCCAGGATCAGTCCTGGACGGTAGCTGGTGGGCCTTGCGGCATGTGCCGCCAGCCCTGTTAGTCCATGGATCGTGCAAGCGCGCTGATAACGACGGAGAAGAGCGTATTCTTACTCTCCACATCCAGTTCGAGGAAATGGATACCCGCCTTGAACGCGTCGCAATGAGCCACTCGGGCTTTGCCGATGCGCAGGAGCAACTGTTCGCCGCGCCATAGGCTAACGGAGATCTGCTGATTGGGGAGCAGGTCCGCCAAGGCTTCGCCGGCCACCGCCAAGCCGTCGAGATTGATATCCACGACCTGGAGCTTGCAGTCCGAGTCCGCTAGGCTTGCAAAGAGCCCCTCCACGTTTACCCGCGGAAAGCGCCTTTTATCCGATGTTGTGCAAAAATCCATGCTCGCTCCGGCAATGGCGGCTCTTATTATGCTATCCAGATCCTTTAGGGTTTCTCACTCAATTGTTAGCATCGGCCTGGAGGGATGGCAATGCCACGACGTCAAATTCCAGTCAGACTGGAATCCCTGTCCGTTCTGTCGACCGGCCATGGACGCGCATGCAGAAAGCTCTCTGCCTCGGCTTACCCGCTATCTGCTGATCCTGATTGGAGCAATGTGCGTGCCGATTGGAAACCAGTAAGCGCATAGAGAGGGGACCAGCATGAACATCGTCGATGAAAGGCGCTTAATGGCCTTGAACGAGAGGCCGTATGGGCCTGGACCTGTGCTGTACTGGATGCATCGCGAACATAGGGTGAATGATAATTGGGGGCTGCTGCGTGCAAGGGAATTGGCGGTTGATCGAGGCGTGCCCTTAGCCGTGGCCTACGGTCTCGCTCCCGATTATCTCGAGGCCGGTCTGCGGCAGTATGCCTTTCTTTTGGCAGGATTGCGCGAGGTGGAACACGGGCTGGAAGCCATTGGCATTCCGTTTTTCCTGCTGCTGGGCGACCCCGCCGAAGTGATTCCTGACTTAGCGCGATACTTGGCAGTCGGTGCGATTATCACGGATTTCGATCCGCTACGCATCAAGCGAGGGTGGCTAAAGCGCATCGCCGCCGAAGTACAGACCGCAGTCGAGGAGGTCGACTCCCGCAATATCGTGCCCTGCCGTGCGGTATCGGAAAAGAAGGAGTGGGCCGCGCGAACCTTCCGGCCCAAGATTCATCGCCTACTACCGGAGTTTCTGACAGCGATTCCGACCCTGAAACCTCAGACGGTCCCATGGAATTTGGATTGGCCTGCCAACGACTGGTCACAAGCCATGGACTCCCTAAAGGTGAATAGCGATGTGGGACGATTGTCGGGGCCGCGTTCCGGCGAACTGGCTGCGGGGGCTCTGTTGGCAGAATTCACGACCGAACGTTTGTCGGGCTATGCCGTGGGCCGCAACGATCCCAATGGCGGGACGACCTCGCGTCTGTCGGCTCATTTGCACTTCGGCATGCTTTCGGCCCAGCGCGTGGCTCTTGTCGTGATCCAGGCGGACGCGCCCCAAGAGGACAAGGATGCCTTCCTGGAACAGCTCGTTGTACGCCGGGAACTGGCCGAGAACTTTTGTCTGCATGAGCCCGCCTATGATTCAGCCGAGAGTTTTCCCGATTGGGCCCGGCGCACCCTGGACGCGCACCAAGGCGATCCGAGGCCGTATCTCTATTCTCGTGACGAGCTGGAACAGGCTTGCACGCACGACCCACTGTGGAATGCCGCCCAGAGGGAGATGCTCGCCACGGGGTACATGCATGGCTACTTGCGCATGTACTGGGCTAAAAAGATTCTGGAATGGAGCAAGAGTCCGGAAGAAGCCATGGCCGTCGCAGTGCGTCTTAATGACCGCTGGGAGTTGGATGGCCGCGATCCCAACGGCTACGCGGGCTTGGCTTGGGCCATTGGTGGGGTGCATGACCGGCCCTGGCCCGAACGCTCTGTGTTCGGCACCGTGCGCAGCATGAGTTTCAGAGGGGCGCGTTCTAAGTTTGATGTACAGGCGTACATACAGGCCTTTGCCGTGCTGCCCGCCCCAAAGATGACGAAATCGTTTCAGCGGCAGGGATCCTAGAACCCATAGGCAGTTGTTTCGTGATGTCACAGAATAGTAACATAAACGCCTTATGGAGTTCCTTTCCAAAAGGTATGGACAGGACCAGCTTCCCGGTTCCTATAGGCATAGGGGTACGGTAGTTTGCGGCCAGAGCCGCGTCTATCTAGTGGCACGACTTCAACCTGGCGCCGGGACAGCCCTCCGCGCCCTGTGGGATGTGAGCATGGCGAATACTCTCGGTTTCCGGCAAAAGCTCACACTCGGCTCGTTGACTATTGTCCTGGCCACGGTGCTGTGCATGGCGGCCGTGACTTTCGTGCAAACCCGCGCAGGATATACGCGCAAAGGTCATGAGACCTTGCGCAGCGTGGCCGGCACCCTGCTGGAGACGGTTTCGCTGCAGCACGCGTTGAATCTGGACAAGATCGCCTCGGATCTGAAAGTCATGGACATGACCTTCAGGTCTTCGGGCTTTCCCTCCTTCAATGGCCTGGTGCAGGCCGAGCTGACCCTGACAGACCAAGTCACTGGCGCAAGGGAGGCAGGCGCATTGCGCGGCCTGCAGCTCGGCAGCGGGTTCATGCACGAGAGCACCGAGTTCGTGGACAAGGTGCGCGACCTGTCGGGCGTGTCGGCCTCGGTGCTCCAGCACGACGGCCAGCGGCTCGTGCGAGTCTCGACGAACATTGTCGGCATGCGGGGCGAGTCGGCCCAGGGGCTTTACATCCCGGCCGGCCACGAGGTTTTCGAGGCCGTCGTGTCCGGCAAGACATTCCAGGGCGTGGTGCGCATCCAGGGCGAACTCTACCAGGCGGCTTACATGCCTTTCCTAGACACGCGAGATGAAGTCATCGGCGCCCTGGAGGTCTGCCGCAGAATAGTCACACCGGAGTTGTCCGCCTCCCTGACCAAGGTCAACGTCAATGGCCGAGGCTACACGTATGTCGTGTCCGATGACGGCCGTACGCTCATCCACCCAGATCGGGCCGTGCTGGGCGCGAACCTGCACTCCAAGGCGTTCGGGGCGGCTTTGCTCGCTGCGCCGGACGGATTGTTCACCTACGAGGACGCCGGCGTGGTATGCGAGGCCTATGTCTCCAGTTTCGAGCCCTGGGGCGTGCGCCTGGTGACCACGGCGACAAACGGCGAACTCATGGAGGGCGTAAACCGTCAGGTGCTCGTGGCCTTGCTGGTCAGCGCGGCCCTGTCGCTGGCGGTAGCGGGCCTGGTCATGTGGTTCACCAGCCGCCAGACCATGGCTCCCATGACTCGTTTGGCGGAGCTGGCTCGCGAAGTGGCCGCCGGCAACTTCGACTACAGCTTCGAGTATGCAGCGTCCGACGCCATCGGCGAGACCGTGGGCGCGGTCAAGAGCATGGTCCGCGAACTCAAGCACGAGCTTGGCTTCAGCCGCGGCGTGCTGGAGAGCGTGGTGGTGCCCTGCGCCGTGGTGGACCTGGACAACCGCCTGACCCACGTGAATCAGTCCGCCGTGGATATTCTGGGTCACGAGGGCGAAGCCTCCAAATACCTGGGCATGAGCCTGGCCGAGTTCGCCTTCCGTGACGGCAATCGGCGCACGCTGAGTCAGGACGCCATGGACAAGCGCAGGCAACTCCAGTGGGAGATCGAAATCCCCGTGGAGGAGCGCGGCATGCCCGTGCACCTGCGCGTGGTGTCCACGCCCATATATGACCTGGGCAAACAGCTCATTGGGGCCATGTCCATCTGGGTGGACCTGACCGAGGAGCGGCTGCAGCACGGCCTGGTGCAGGAGCAGAACCGACGCATAGCCGACGCCGCGAGCCGGGCCCGGGAAATTTCCGACCAGGTGGCCAGGCGCGTCGAGCAGCTCGGCCAGGCCATAGGCCGCTCTCGCGACGGAGCCAGGGAGCAGGAGAGCAGGGCCTCCCAGGCCGCGACCGCCATGGAGGAGATGAGCGCCTCGGTGAGCGAGGTGGCTCGCAGCGCGACAGGGGCGTCCGGCCTGTCCGAGCGCACGCGCCTGCTGGCGGAGGAGGGCGTCGCCGTGGTCGAGCAGTCCGAGCGCGTCATGGACGAGGTGGCTGGCCAGGCCTCGAGGCTGGCCAAGGACATGGCCGATCTGGGCCGTCAGGCCCAGGATATCGGCAAGGTGCTGGGCGTCATTTCGGACATCGCGGACCAGACCAATCTCCTGGCGCTCAACGCGGCCATCGAGGCGGCCCGCGCCGGCGAGGCGGGCCGGGGCTTCGCCGTGGTGGCCGACGAGGTGCGCAAGCTGGCCGAGAAGACCATGACCGCCACCAGGGAGGTCGGCGGCTATATCACCTCGATCCAGGCCAGCGCGCGCAAGAACATGACCGGCACCGAGGCCGCCAACGCTTCTCTGTCCCAGGGCAACGAGCTTGTGCGGCGCACGGGCCAAGCCTTGTCCGACATCTTGCGCATGGCCCAGGAGACCGCCGACCAAGTGCGTGTCATCGCCTCGGCCGCGGAGCAGCAATCCTTGGCCAGCACCCAGGTGGCCCAGTCCACCGAAGCCGTGGACCGCATCGCCGGCGAGACCGCCCGCGCCATGGAGCAATCGGCTAGATCCGTGAACGAATTGGGCGGCCTTGTGCACGACCTGGAGGCCGTCATGCGCGACATGCGTGACGGTCAGGAGGGTAGCCAGGTTGCCGATGCTTCCGGCGTTGACATCGACGCAGCCATATGGGGAGCGAGCCAGGTCGCGGGGTCAGGTCATGGACGAGTTGAGCAAGCCGGGAAGGACTATCAGCGCGGGTGAGAACGCAAGGAACCAAGAAGCCTAGCCCGGGAGTTGCCGCCAGGTTACGAGGCCCGGTATCGCATTAATCATTGCAAGATCGACCGAGCGTCACGGAAATGTAACCTGTGACGCGAATGACTGTAACACGAGCGTCCTACAGGTATCCTGCCTCGACGATAAATCGCACACACAATTTGTGAGGAGGAACCAATGCGTAAGCTTCTTGCCACCGGCCTTGTCGCGCTGAGCATGCTGGCCATGGGCGCCGGCGTGGCCCAGGCCCGCGACCAGATCCGGATCGTAGGTTCGAGCACGGTCTATCCCTTCGCCAGCTACGTGACCGAGGAATTCGGCTCCACCACCAAGTTCAAGACTCCGGTCATCGAGTCCACTGGCTCCGGCGGCGGCTTCAAGCTGTTCACCGAGGGCATGGGCGACAACACCCCGGACATCACCAACGCCTCCCGCCGCATGAAGGGCAGCGAGTTCGAGCGCGCCCAGCAGAACGGCGTGGGCGACATCGTGGAGGCTATCATCGGCTTCGACGGCATCGCCTTTGCCCAGAACAAGTCCAACCAGGCCATGAACCTGACTCTCGAGGAGCTCACCCTGGCCGTTGCCGCCGAGGTGCCCCAGAACGGCAAGCTGGTTCCCAACCCCTACAAGAACTGGAACCAGATCAATTCCAAGCTGCCCGCACGCCCCATCGTTGTTTATGGTCCCCCGACCAGCTCCGGCACGCGTGACGCCTTCGAGGAGCTCGTCATGGAGCATACCTCCACCAAGGGCGGCCTCAAGGATGGTTACGGCGGCAAGTACACCAAGATCCGCCAGGACGGCGTGTACATCGATGCCGGCGAGAACGACAACCTCATCGTGCAGCGCCTGGCCCAGGACAAGAACGCCTTCGGCATCTTTGGCTACAGCTTCCTGGAGGAGAACCAGGACCGCATCCAGGGCGCCTCGATCAACGGTGTCGAGCCCAAGCCCGAGGCCATTTCATCCGGCAAGTATCCCATCTCCCGCAGCCTGTACTTCTACATCAAGAAGGCCCATATCGGTAAGGTGCCTGGCATCAAGGAGTACGCCGACCTGTTCATGAGCGAGAAGATGATCGGACCCAAGGGGCTGCTCAAGCGCATCGGCCTGATCCCGCTTCCCGACGACATGCGCAAGAAGGCCCAGAAGCAGGTTGTCGGACTGGTTCCGCTGAAGCAGGGCGACCTGAAGTAGTAAAGAGACTAAGCATAGACGAGGGCCGGTCCCGCCTGGGACCGGCCTTATGACAGATTGTTGGAAAAGCCCGCGGCGGGCTTTTCCAACTTCGCAATGATGGTACAAGGCTTGTTAATTGCTCGCGGATGGCCGGCGATGTCTGCATAGGGTGGTATTACCCGTCCAGGCGGCCCTTTTTTTACCGGGCATTTATCCATCCCGTGCAGGCAATGAGGCGGACAAAAGAGGTGACTGCTTGAATTTCAGCCAAATCGCGCAACTCCTGGTGCTGGGCATGGCTCCGCTCGGAGCGGGCAGCTACGCGCTTTGCCGGGCCAAGGCCAGGCCCGAGCGCTTCGGCGGGGCCAAGTTCCATTCTCCGAGCTGGTATTACGGCTGGTACGGCTTCCTGTGGGCTTTCCTGCCGCCGCTGCTGCTCGCTGTGGCTTCATGGATCCTGCGCCTGGCCGGCCTGCGTCCGGCGCCGGACTGGGTGCTCATGGCCCTGGCCATGGGCCTGGGGCTGGCCGGCCTGGTGTACGCGCATCGTTCCGTAAATCCCGAGCTGCGCGCGCGCAATTCCGTGGAAGGGGTTATCCACTGGACGCTGCGCATGTCTTCGGTCCTGTCCATTCTCATCACCGTGGGCATTGTCTCTTCGGTGCTCTTCGAGGCCCTGCAATTCTTCAGTCAGGTCAGTCTGTGGGAGTTCCTCACCGGCACGGCGTGGAGTCCGGGCACGGCGTTTCTGGGCGCGGCCGGGCGCGAAACCGAGGGCGTGGCCAAGCCCCTGTTCGGCTCGGTGCCGCTGTTCGCCGGTACGTTCCTCATCACGGCCATCTCGCTTCTGGTGGCCGTGCCCATCGGCTTGTTCGCGGCCATATTCCTCTCGGAGTACGCCTCCCTGCCCATGCGCCGCATCTTCAAGCCGGCCCTGGAGATCCTGGCCGGCATTCCCTCGGTGGTCTACGGCTTCTTCGCGGCCATTACCGTGAGCCCCTGGGTGGTCAACACGGCGCAGGCGCTCGGTGTGCGCGCCGACTACACCAACGCCCTGTCGCCCGGTCTGGTCATGGGCGTCATGATCATCCCCTTCGTCTCCTCGCTGTCGGACGACGTCCTCAACGCCGTGCCCATGTCCATGCGCGAAGGCTCCTACGCCCTGGGCGCCACCACGTCCGAGACCATCCGCCGCGTGCTGCTGCCCGCAGCCTTGCCCGGCATCGTGGCGGCCGTCCTGCTGGCCTTCTCGCGCGCCGTAGGCGAGACAATGATCGTGGTCATGGCCGCTGGCCTGCGGCCGAACCTGACCTGGAATCCCCTGGAGGGCGTGACCACCGTCACCGTGCGCATCGTCGACGCGTTGGTGGGCGATCAGGCCTTCGACAGCCTCGAAACCCTGTCCGCCTTCGGCCTGGGCTTGGTGCTGCTCGTGTTCACGCTCATCCTGAACGTGATCTCGGCCTACATCATCCGCAGGTTCCGGCAGAAGTACGAGTAACCGGAGAAGCCATGAGCATCATCACCGAGACAGCCAAAAAACGCCTTGGTTCACGCCGCCGGGCGGAAAAGCGCTTCAAGCTCTATTCACGCTTGGCGATCCTGGTCGCCATCAGCTTCCTGATCTTCTTCCTGTACGACATGATTCGCACGGGTTATCCCGCCTTTACGCAGGCCGAGCTTCTCGTGGAGGTCTCCTACAGCGAGGAGAGCATGGAGATTGGCCAACTGGCCGTGGACGAAGAGATGGAGCGCCTGGTCAGCCGTGGATTCCTACGCATTATTCCCATGCGCATGCAGGCTGATCCCGCGCTCCTGGGGGTGACGCGCGATGAGTGGGTGTTGGCCGTCGCCGAGGTGGACCAGTACCTCAAAGGCAAGCCCAACCGGCTGCGCGAGGATGAGCGCGAAACCGTGCAGCGCCTCCAGGACGAAGGCCGCGTAAAGATGGCCTTCAACACCGGCTTCTTCGTCAACGGCGACTCCAAGCTCCCGGAAATGGCCGGCGTCTGGGCCGCACTGGTCGGCTCGGCCTACGTGCTCCTGCTGACCCTCGCCTTCAGCTTCCCCGTGGGCGTGCTCACGGCTGTGTACCTGGAGGAGTTCGCCCCGGACAACCGGCTGACCCAGATCGTCGAAGTCAACATCAACAACCTGGCGGCCATCCCCTCCATCCTGTACGGCCTGCTTGGCCTGGCCATCTTCATCAATTTCTTCCACGTGCCGCGTTCGTCGGCATTAGTGGGCGGCCTGACTCTGGCGCTCATGACCATGCCGGTCATCATCATTTCCACCCGCGCCGCCCTGCGCTCGGTGCCCGGTTCCATCCGCGAGGCGGCCTACGGCATCGGCGCCACGCCCTGGCAGGTGGTTTGGCACCACACGCTGCCCCTGGCGTTGCCCGGTGTTTTGACGGGCACCATCATCGGTCTGGCCCGCGCCATCGGCGAGAGCGCGCCCCTGCTCATCATCGGCATGATGGCCTACATCCCGGACGCGCCGCACGGTGTCACGGAAGCGGCCACGGCCCTGCCGGCCCAGATATATACCTGGTCCACGGACTCCCAGCGCGCCTTCACCGAGCGCACGGCCGCGGCCATCGTGGTCCTGCTGGCGGTGCTGCTGTCCATGAACGCCCTGGCCATCTATATGCGCAACAAGTACGAGCGGAAGTGGTAGACAACGTCACGCACGCTTTCTGGCGCCGGAGCGGCATAGCCGCACCGGCGTTTTTTCATGAGGGACGCTTGCTGCCAAGGCGGCAATCCCTGGCAGGCTGCTACGTGAAGGATGCCTGGGAGTAGGATGAGAAGGCGTATTCGGTCTTGCTCTCGTCGGCGAGGATGTTCAGCACGCCTTGGCCATTGAGCCAGGCCAAGAATCCGCTCTGCTCCAGGGAATCGTGCAGGGCGAAGAATTCGCTCCATTGCTCCGTCTCCGGCTCCACGGCCTCGCAGCCGTGTAGGGATTTGCCCGCGCGGCGCAGATCCTCCTCCCACAGCAGGCCCAGTCGACGGTAGGCAACAAGCCTTCTGCGCAGCTCGAAGGGGAACCCGGCGGCGAGTTCCGGCGTGACAAGGCCCTTGATTCTGGCGAAGTCGAGCATGTCCAGCACGGTAAAGGAGAGGTAGAGCAGTTCAAGGTAGATGAACAGGGATTCGTTGAGCCGCAAGGCCTCCTCGACGCGTTCCACAAGCGGCTTAAGCAGTATTTCATGTAGGTAGACGACCGCGCCTCTATCACCCGGAAAGGTCGCCAGCTGGGCCTTATGCGACCGGTGCAGCCATTTCCAGACGCGCATGCAGTGGGCGTGGCGGCTGATGCGCCGCGTCTGCCATGCGCTGATCGTGCAGTCGGACCACAGCGTCTGTCCATGGGCACGGATGCGCTTGCACAGCTGATGGTCCTCACAGACGGATTCCTGATAATCGCCGAAACCGCCCACTGCCTTCCAGGTGGCGCTGGCGAGCAGGAAGGCGTTGCCGGGGATGAAGTCCATAGGGCCGTTAGCCGTAAGGTTGTGGTTGTCGCCGAAAGTTTGCAGGTAGCGCGAAACGAGATCGTTGCCCGCAGCATGGCGTACCGCGCCGGCCGTGAGCCCCACGCCGGGCCGGTGGATGTTGCGCAGGCAGGTTTCCAGGTAGTTCGGGCTGACGCGCACGTCAGCGTCCATGGAGAAGATGTATTCGGTTTCCGGCGCGCTCAGGCCCGTGCGTTTGGCCTCGGTTATGCCGCAGTTGGGATCGAGGCGGATCACGCGCAAGGGAATAGGGCTTTCGCCCGGCTCGAAGGGGCTGGCCGATCCGTCGTCGACCACCACGACGGCGTCCGGCCGCACGTTCCAGGCTCCTACACCCGCCAGCAACTCGCGCACGAAGGCCGCGTCGTTATACGTGTACGTGCACAGCGTGACGCCGGACGAACTCATGGCAAAATGCTCCTGATCGCAATGGCTTGGATTTCTCTTCCTGAAACCAAAATGCTTCTGGGAAGGGGGGAGGCTCGGAGGAGGAAACCCCTCTTGCGCTAAGGTAGTCAACTGCAAGCGCCGGTATAATTCAAACACAGCATTGCGAATGACTATCGGAGGGTTCCATGGCTGCCAAGGCCTTTTCGTAACTGCGCACGTCCACAGAGCAGTAGATCAAAAAGACAGGAGCTATGACTCCTTCACCAGATCCCGGCACACAAGGCGTGGCAGCTTGAGCCAGAGAAGGACAGCGACCTTCTTTAGAGCATTTTGCTTTTGAAAATGCTCTGCAAGCCATGCGTCGGCATGGCTTGCCGCCGCGCAGGCGTAGGCGCAATTCACTTGCGCCGTCAACGCCGGAGCGGGCGTCTTAAAAGCAATCTGCTCTAGTTAGTTCGGCATGATCTCCTGCATGGCCTTGGCCTGCTGCGGCAAGGGGCAGCGGGGGTCTACCAAGGCGTGGCCGTTGCCGGCCGCACCCAGGCGCACGGCCAGGCGCTGCACGGCATCGAGATAGGTTTCGCCGTGCCCCAAGTAGAAGGCCATGGGCTTGGCGAAGTTCTGGCCCACGATGCCGTCCAGAAAGAGCTGGCATATCTCGCGTTTGCAGGACAGCACGTACTGGGAAAGCAGGAAGGCCTTGCGCTCCTCGCGAGTCATGCGACGCATGAAGCGCACCAGCGCACTGCGAGCGCGCGGCTGGTACATCCAGAAGTAGAGCAGGTCCAAGGCGTTGACGATATAGACCCTGGCCAACCCGCTGGCGTCGCGCTCCAGTTCGCGCATGCAGGTGCACGGGGACTGCAGGATCTGGCCCGCGTCCTGCTGCGGATAAAGCATCTCCAGTTGCTCCCAGGCCCCGAAGACCTGCTCCAGCTTGCCGCGATAATCCCAATCGCGCATGCGGATGTTGTGCGCCCGGTCGGCCAGGCCTTCGATGACGCCGGCAACGCAATCCGAGGCCAGCTTGGATATGACCGCGGCCCACTTCTGCAATACATCCGCCACGGCCGCGACACCGAAGGCGCCCAGCAGCCCCGCCGCTAGGGCGTTGAACGCCACGGCCAGGGGGATGGACAGGATCGAGCGGAACAGGTTGCCGACGACCGCCTCCTTGGGCAGCCCTCGCAAGAGGTTATGGCTCGATATGTACAGGCCATTGGCCAGGGCCATGACCGCATAGAGCGTCAGGGGCGCGCTGCTCACCGTGACCCCGAAGCCGTGGTCCAACAGAACCGTTTTGACCAGCCAATCCAGCAGCGGCACCGAGAAGCCCGTGTACAGGAGCGAGTCGCACAGCCGGTCCCAGCTTACGTAATCCTTCCAGCGCAACAGGCTTGAACGGCCGATGCCGCCCCCGCCCAGTACGGACTGGATGACATTGCGCACGCCGGTGATGCCGAACCAGATGAACGCGCCCAGATAAGCCAGCAGCCACCAGTCCTTGGTCAAGGCGAAGGTCAGGAAAGCCGGGATGAGCCCGAGCAGGACCTTGAGCGCGTTCTTGAAGTCGCTGTTCAGATAGCGCAGGCCGAGCCTGGGCTTGGGCGGACGGCTCAGCCCGCTGCGCAGGCAAAAGCCGTTGCCGCAGACATCCGCCGTGCCGCCCAGCGTGTAGATGTCGCCGCATGCGCCGTTGGCCGGACGATAGCCCTGGACCACGTGCTCCCGCTCGCGGCGAGCCAGGAGCGTGGCCAGAGGCTCGCGCCGGGCCAGACGCGCTAGGCGGGACAACGGTCCGCCGTTACCCTCGCCCTCGTCGGAGGGCATGCGGGCCACGCGGGAGAAATGCACGGCGCGCAAGGGGATACAGCGGCCCGTGCGGGTCAGCTCGCGCCTGGCTCTGGGCGGCAAGGTCCGGCCGACCACCAGGCCCATGCCGTGTTTGCGGCAGGAGCGGCCCGTGGAGTCCGAACCGATGCGCGTTTCCAAGGGCTTGCGGTTGTACAGCTCGCGCAGGGATGCGATATCGCAGAGCATGGCCGTAAGTTTGCCGGCGCAAGACTCGGCATCCGGCCCTCCTGCTTCGAGCACCTTCTGCAGCACGTGGCCGATGAAGCGCTTGAGCTTGATGGCGTTGCGTGAGTTGAAGGCCTCCTGCAGGGCCAGAATGTCGCGGATGTCGGCGGATCTGTTTTCGGCCTGATCCTTGAGATTATAGACTTCCAGGTGGGTGATGGCCCCTCGGCAGTCGTAGAGGATCTCCAGCACGTCTTCCACGCTGAGGCCGCTCAGGGTCAGGGTGGCCTGATAGCCGGAACGCACGGCGCGCAGCTTGGCCATCAGCTCGGCAGGAGAGAGGGTCAGCAGAAGCGGCCGTTCCTCGCCGGAGGCTGGAATCTCGGGATCGGGCAGGTCGGGATTGACCTCGGGCCGCAGGAAATGGTCGATGATGCCCTCGGCATCCAAGGAATTCATATCGCAGATCAGGTTTTCTATGCGCGCCCGCTCGGCCTGCGGCGAGATCGCGTGGGCGGCACGCAGCCGTTCCAGGCGGGCCTGCAGGTGCGGCAGGAGCTTGCCGTGGATGAATTTGCCCAGGTGCAGCAGCGAGGCCTGTCCCGAGCCCACGAAGCGCGTGAATTCCTCGCGCAACAGGGGCTGCATTTCCATGTCGTATGCTTCGTTGAGGGCCGGGCGGTGCTGCTCGTTGAATTCCGTGAAGACCATGTCCACGTATCGCCGCCGCCAGGCCGAAGCCTCGCGGCCCAGGGCCATGAGTTCGGCCATGGCCGGCTTGGTAAGGAAATCCTGGAAGTCTCCGGGCTCGTCCAGCCCGCTGGGCACCCAGATTATCTTGGCGTAACGGCCCCGGTGCACCGCCGAGTATTCGAGGCCTATCTGCACGCTGACGCCCATGATGGCGGCGGATTCCAGCAGCTCGGCCGCCACCTCGGGCCGCACGTGGTTGTAGTAGATGACCATGAGCCGCCGGATGCCCTTGATCCAGGCGTCCATGATCAGGTGCGTGGCCGATTTGCGGCCCTTGGTGTTGGCGTCGTGCACGTGGTCGTCGAAAGCCAGCTGGTTCCACTCCTCGGGCATCTCCAGCAGATGGTAGTGGCGCAGGAAGGCGCGCACCACACGCGGCTTGCTCGTGGCCGCGGCGCGAAAGTCGCGGGCCAGCATGAGCTGCCGGATTTCGTCGCCCCTGGCGCGCACGAGATCCTTCATGATGGACAGGAGTACGCGGGCCGTATTCTTGCGCAGCACGCCTTGAGCCGTGGTCAGCACTTCCTCGCGCAGGGCGCGCAGCGCCGTCAGGCGGTCCGCGGCCTCGCCGGTCTCCAGGCTGCCCAGCAGCTTCGCCACGGCATAGGCGATGCGCAGACCCTTGTCCCAGGCCATGTCCTTGATGCCGTGCGGATGCAGGTGGGGTTCCAGAAGACCCTTGGCCCCGAACGTATCCCGAAGCTCCAGCACGTCGTTGACCACGCGCAACAGGTCGCGGTCGCGACGGTCGAAGAATAGACGCTCAAACATGAATATATGTCCTCCGCGATGCCCGCGATCGCCGTTCCGGCTTGGCGAGCGCGACATGCTGTCATGACAGTATAATTCTTTTTTTCACATGACCAGTAGTCCAAGCGCGACGAGCCTGAAGGATTGCCTGAGCTAGGTCATCGAGCGTACACTAGCCCCATGCAAGAAGCGCACGCGACCCCCTCGCCTCAACCTCCGGTGGAGATCATCGGCGCGGGTCTCACCGAAGGCCACATGTGCCGCCACGTGTATGACGTGGTGCGCAAGGCCAACGTACTTGTGGGAGGCAGGCGCATGCTCGCTCGCTACCTTGGCCATCCGGCCCAAAAGATCGAGATCGTCTCGCCTTTGTCGGCTGTGATCGAGGCCATCGAGCGTAACCAGAGTCTGAGCTTGCACGTGGTCGTGCTGGCCGACGGCGATCCGCTTTTCTTTGGCATCGGCCGCCGCCTGGTGGAAGCTCTGGGAGCGGACAAGGTGCGCATTCATCCGGGCATCACTGCTCTGCAGGCCGCGGCCGCCCGGCTCAAGATCGCCTGGGAGGACATCCCGGCCGTGTCCCTGCACGGCCGCTCCGACTGGATCCCGCTCTTCGCCGCCTTGTCCCGCCGACCAAGGGTCGCCGTGTACACGGACGCGACGAATACGCCGGCGGCCATCGCCCGCCGACTGCTGGAGCGCGGGGCCGAGGCTTTCGGCATGCACGTGCTGGAAAACCTGCATGAGCCCGACGAACGCGTGGGCCGTTATACCCTGACCGAGGCAGCCGGCCTGGATTTCGCGCCGCTCAACCTCGTCATCCTGGAATGCGAGCGCGCTCCAGAATTGCCCCTGCGCCTGGGACTGCCGGATGAATCCCTGTCCCCAGGCGGGCTGATCACCAAGGCCCCGGTGCGCGCGGCCAGTCTGGCGGCCCTGTCGCTGCCGGCGGACGGCACGTTGTGGGACCTTGGCGCGGGCAGCGGTGCGGTGTCCATCGAGGCCGCGGCGCTCATGGAGCGCGGCCGTATCCTGGCTGTGGAGCGCGACGCCGGGCGCATGGAACGCATCCGCGAGAACATCCGGCGCACGCACGCCTTCAGCGTGGAACCGGTGCAAGGGGACTTGACCGAGGCCATGGCCAGCCTGCCGGACCCGGACCGAGTATTCTTCGGCGGCGGCTTGTCGCGCGACACGCGGCCCCTGGAGCTGGCCTGCGCGCGCCTTGCGTCAGGCGGCATCCTGGTGGCCAACCTCGTGCTGCTGGACGGTCTGTCCCGCGCCAAGGCTTACCTGGATTCGCTCGGCTGGAAGACGGACGTGACCCAACTCTCGTGCTGCCGGTCCAAGCCGCTGGCGGGCGACATGCGGCTGGAGGGCCTGAACCCGGTGTTCATCCTGCGGGGCGTCAAGCCGTAGTCTGACCTGCCCGCCTTGTCCGACTTGGCCGTCTCGACCTGGTCCACTCGAATCGATTTGCCTGTCCTGATTTGTCTTCGCGTTGACGACCAGCCAACCAGTGATTATTAACTGCCTTCTGCGATGGATCCCAAAGGCGCGCGGCAAAACCGGCGCCTGCCAAAATATTCCCCGTCGCCCCGCCCGCCGCCCTTGCGGGAAACGCTCAGGCGGGACCTGCAACCCTTCGGTGCGCCGAATTCAAAATCACGACCAGGCATACGGAGCCATATATGACCACCCTTCCCGAGACTGAACTGTCCCGCGCCCTGCGCCGCGAAGTGGCCCGCCGCCGGACGTTCGCCATCATCAGCCACCCGGACGCGGGCAAGACGACCCTCACCGAGAAGCTCCTGCTCTTCGGCGGAGCCATCCAGATGGCCGGCGAGGTCAAGGCCCGCAAGGCCGCGCGCCACGCCACCTCCGACTGGATGGCCGTGGAGCGCGAGCGCGGCATCTCCGTGACCTCCTCGGTCATGAAGTTCGAGCACGCGGGCCACGAGATCAACCTGCTGGACACTCCCGGTCACCAGGACTTCTCCGAGGACACCTACCGCGTGCTCACGGCCGTGGACTCGGCGCTCATGGTCATCGACAGCGTCAAGGGCGTGGAGAACCAGACCAAGAAGCTCATGGACGTCTGCCGCCTGCGCGACACGCCCATCATGACCTTCATCAACAAGCTGGACCGCGACGGCCGCGAGCCCTTCGACCTGCTGGACGACATAGAGAAGAGCCTGGGCATCGAGGCCGCTCCGTTAACTTGGCCCATCGGCTCGGGCAAGGGTTTCCAAGGCGTATACGACCTGCGCCGCAATGAGCTGCGCTTCTTTTCGGCCCAGGGAGCCAAGGGCGTGCGGCCCAAGGACTCGGTGCTGGTCAAGGGCTTGGACGACCCGAAGCTGGATGAACTTATCGGCAGCGGCCCGGCCAGCGACCTGCGTCGGGACGTGGAGCTGCTGGCTGGCGCAGGCTACCCGTTTGACGTGAAGCGTTATCTGAGCGGTGAGCAGACGCCGGTCTTCTTCGGCAGCGCCATCAACAACTTCGGCGTGCAGGAGCTGCTGGACACCTTCGCGCAGTTGGCCCCGGCGCCCAAGCCCCGGCCTACCACGACCCGCGAAGTCGCGCCCACGGAGGAGCAGTTCTCGGGCGTGATCTTCAAGATCCAGGCGAACATGGACCCGGCTCACCGCGACCGCATTGCCTTCATGCGCATCTGCTCAGGCCGTTTTCAGCGCGGCATGCGGGTGCGCCACCACCGCATCGGCAAGGAAGTGCAGATAGCCAACGCCATCATCTTCATGGCCCAGGACCGTGCGGGCGTTGAAGAAGCCTGGCCGGGCGACATAATCGGCATCCACAACCACGGGACCATCAAGATCGGCGACACCTTCACGGACAAGGAGCCGCTCAAGTTCACGGGCATCCCCAACTTCGCGCCCGAACACTTTCGGCGCGTGCGCCTGGCCAACCCGCTCAAGTCCAAGCAGTTGGAGAAGGGCCTGCTGCAGTTGGCCGAGGAGGGCGCGGTGCAGGTCTTCCGGCCCATGGACAACAACGACTACATTCTCGGCGCCGTGGGACTCCTGCAGTTCGATGTGATCGTGGCCCGGCTGCGCGACGAGTACAGCGCGGATGCGCTCTACGAGAGCGCGCCCATCGAGGCCGCGCGCTGGATCGACTGCCCGGACCGCCAGCGCCTGGACGCCTTCACCAAGGACGTGCGCGCCAACCTGGCCTTGGACGCCGAAGACAACCTGACCTACCTTGCCCCTAATGCCTGGCGTCTTGGCCGGACCATGGAACTGTGGCCCGAGATCGAATTCCGCACCACCAGGGAGCACCAGTGACAGGAACCGACAGCACCCCGCGCAACACGGGCCGCAAGCCGCGCAAGGTCTCGCCGCTCAGCTTCACGCACCTGTCGGGCATCAACATGTTCGAGCCCCTGGACGCGGCCGCCTGGCTGCTCGTGCCCACTTTCTTCATCGTCTCGGCTTTGATCACGGGCGGCAACATGACCATGGCCTTCATGGGCGCGGCCGGCATCGTGCTGGTCATGTTCCTCGTGGGCGCTTCCATCGAGGTGCTCATAGAGAGCATCAAGGATATTCGTGGCCTGGGCACCATGGTCGGTTTCATCACCAACGGCCCCGAGGCTCTGTGCCTGCTGGTGGGACTGCTGGCCGGGGACGTGCTCTTCGCCGCCAGCACGCCGCTGGGCTCCAACGTGGTCAACCCACTCATGCTGCTGGCCGCCGGCTTGCTCACGGGCACCATGGCCGCCGTTTCCCGCACGCGGCCGCGCTACACCTTGCTCTGCATCCTGTGCACCGCCTTGACCGCAGTCAGCTTCTTCCTGGCTGGTTTGTCCATGTGGCTGTGGTTGCTGGTGGCTGCGGCCGTAAGCTTCGGCTTCTTTTTCCTTCGTCCGCCCGAGCCCGGCGTGGAGCATCATGGCGAGGAAGCCCTGCCCAAGGTCTGGCTCGTCCCCGCGGGTCTGGTGGTTATAGCCGCCGGCTACTTCCTGGACCCCATTGTGACCTTCACGGCCCAGCACTCCCAAGCGCCCAAGGGCCTCATCGGCTTTTTCGTGCTGGCCACGCTGACCAGCTGGCCCGAATTCAAGTCCACCCTGAGCCTGCTACGCCGCAGAAGGCCGCTTGCCGCGATCCTCAACATCACGGTCTCCAACATCACCAACCTGTGGCTGGCCATGGCCGGTGTAACCACGCACTATGCCCTCGGCTTTTAAGGCCGCTTGCACAGACAGGAATTGACCATGGGCATAGTCTATTTCATCGGCGCGGGTCCCGGCGACCCGGAACTGCTCACCATCAAGGCTGCCCGCATAATCGCCGAGGCCGGTCTGGTGCTCTACGCCGGCTCCCTGGTGCCGACCGGAGTCGTGGCCCACGCACGCCCCGAGGCCAAGGTGATCGATTCTTCGGGTCTGACACTGGAGCAGACCCACGCATTGCTGGTCGAGGCCGTGAACGCCGGGAAGAGCGCCGCGCGCGTGCACACGGGCGATCCCGCCCTGTATGGCGCTGTGCGCGAGCAGGCGCTGCTGCTGGACCGCGACGGCATTGCCTGGGAAGTCGTGCCCGGCGTCAGCGCCGCCTTTGCCGCAGCGGCCGAGGCCAGGGTTTCCTTTACCGTGCCCGAAGTTACGCAGACACTGGTCATCACCCGCTTGGCCGGCCGCACGCCCGTGCCGGAGAGCGAAGCTCTGGCCGGTTTGGCGACCCACGGCGCCGCCATGGCCGTGTATCTCTCGGCCGCCGACGCGCCGCGCTTGCGCGATGAGCTGCTGGCGGGTGGCTATGCGCCTGAAACTACCGTCGTCGTCGGCCACAAGGTCGGCTGGCCTGGAGGCGAAACGCTGCGCACCACCCTGGCGGATATGGCCGAGGCTGTCCGGGCCGCGAACATCGGCCGTCAGGCCGTGTTCCTGGTGTTACCGGGCGAATCGGCGGGCGAGGCCAGGTCCAAATTGTACGATCCGCAATTCGCCCACGGCTACCGCAACGGCGGCAGGTGAGCGCATTGCGGCTCGGCCGCGATGCTGCTAGGTTTGCCCATACGCGAGGCCGTCATGGAGGATGGATATATGGGCAAAATCACCTGGTGCAGCGACTTCTGTGTGGGCGTGGCCGAAATCGACGCCCAGCATGAACGCCTCGTGTCCATGGTCAACGAATTGTTTCGCGCCTACATGCTAGGCCGAGAAAAAGATGTTCTCTCCGACATCATCACGGGCCTGAGCGACTACACTGCATACCATTTCTCTACCGAAGAGCGGCTCATGGACGAGCACGCTTATCCCGCCAGGGCGGAGCACCGTCTCGAGCACCGCGAGTTCATCGACAGAAGTATCGACTTTCTTCTCGCCTATACCTCCTCCAACCAGGAACAGAACTTGGCTCCCGTGGTGCTCGACTATCTGGAGGACTGGCTGCTCAAGCACATCCGCGGCACGGATGTGGAGCTTGGCGAATTTCTGCGCGACAAAGGTGTGCAGTAAAATGGCAAGCCTCCACGCCTAAGTGGGTTAGAGTCAAGAAAGCCTCCGGCGGCCGGGAGTGATCATCCCCCGGCCCCAGCAGTACGGCAGACGGCATGGATCGGCCCTGGTCGCACCTCGGGTGGACGGGTGGGCGACTCGCTTCTACCAGCCCGAATCTGGGTCGAGCATGCCGCCCATGCCCATGCCGCCCATCCACCCGGCCCTGCCGAACATATGCTCGTGCATACGGGTCTGGGTCAGAGCCAAGTTCAAGACTTGGGTCGTGGTCGGCTCCGCTGATCCGACCAAGAGCGTTTCGTACTTGCCTGCGAGGCTGGTTTCGAGCTGAAGCCCGACCGCGTAGGCCTCAGCCAGGGACCGCGTTTCGACGGTGGGCTGGACCGTGTCGCCGGGATGGAGCCCATAGGCCGCGAAGAGGGAAGTTAGCCAAGCGATGTGGTTGTACTCCTGCTGGATGATCATGCTGTAGGGCATGTGCGCGCCGAACTTGCCTACGTCAGCCTCATACTGAACCCGAGAATGCCGCTCCCAGACCAGGAGTTCGCGCAGCCCTTCCACCCAGCTTTCGTCCGTGGGCGCAGGCAACTTCTCGGGAATACTAACGGTTCCGCCATGGCCCATGGGGCCGTGGCCCATCATGCCGCCACCCATGCCCATTCCACGCATTCCCCTGGCGAGCAGCGCGCCTGGAGCAACCACCAGCCCGGCCGTGAAAGCCGCAAGCCCCGCCAACATGTTCCTTCGCTTCATAACGACCTCCCTTGCCCCATCTTCCGGGGGCATGCGCCTCTTAATGGGCAGCAATAGGAATTCAATATCGTTATAATGCTCCTGGCTTGAAATGCTATCTTTATAAGCCACGCGGAGTGAAGTCCCATCTCAAGGAGGCGCCAAGACGCTACGGATCGACCTGGAGTGGGGCGATATCCCGCAACCGTTGCCGGAGAAGTAGTGCCGGTCCAGGACAAGCATCTCCGGGAGCGCCTTGGCGCGGATTGCTTCCGGCGAGCTCAGAAATATTAGAAATAGGTTTTTCGACGTCTGACATGGAATTGGAAAAAGTAAAAACATGGAGTGGCCGACAACGACTGAGCGTTACATGGAATCGCTGGGAGGGTGATCTGGCGAATACGAGAGAGGCAATGAAGCGGGCTTTTGGTGAGGGCAGGGTGACCCGTTTGCCTGTGAGCGAGCCCGCGTAAAAAGAAAACGCTCCGAGGTGGAAGCTCGGAGCGTTTTGACCCCAGGATTTGACCCTGGAAGTATGTCTAAGGTGTCTGTGTGTCTAACACCTTGAATTTCTTGGCGTCCCCAACCGGGTTTGAACCGGTGTTATCGGCGTGAGAGGCCGTAGGGGACTGCAACGAGGACGGCGATACCCCTTTGTTTACTCGGTTGCGCCTGCACCGATAAGCACCGCTAGCCCTCAAAATTCACCGTGTTTTGACCCCACGTTTGACCCCATATCATGCGGGAGTCAGCTGTGGGAGTTTGCGCTTCTTCCCCCTTCGTCGGCATCTATGATCTTCAGTCGCGACCGTCTTCGGTCGCGTACCACTCAATTACCCCCACGCCTCCTCCTCCCCCTTCCCCTCTTAAGGGGAACCCACGCAAAGGTCTAAAGGGCCAGGCTGCGTTCGCTGTCTGCTCCTGCGGTCGTGGGTCCTCCCGGCGGGGGGGTCTCCATACGGGAGCTATCGACCGCAAGATTTTGGCGCGCGGAATCAAAATAATAATTTGGAAATCTGGAAATCTCCTCGCCAGCCCTGGCTCTATAGCCGTTTGTACGCCCATGGTGAACATCCTTCGGCCGGCTCATTGTGGGGGCGCGCATGTCTAACGACCGCCTACCGCCGCCGCCCGGTGACGATGAACTCGTGCCTTACATCGACGAGATGGAAGCGCTCGACGCCGAGATTGCCGCGCAGGCAGCGGCCGAGGCCGAGCAGTACCCGCCCAAGGCCGAGGTCGAGCCGGAGCCGGCCGCGCCGGAGATCACCTTCGCCGACGTGGACGAGGTCGTGGAGAATGGCCTGGAGCAGCTCGGCAACGCCCGCCTGGTGGCCAAGCTCTTCCAAGATAAGCTCCTCTACGACCGCACGACCAAGAAGCCCTACCGCTACAACTGCCAGCGCTGGATCGAGGACGGCACGCTCAGCTATCGCCGTCGCGTGCCGGAGCTGGCCGAGGTCTACCGCCGAAGGGCGGCCAGCCTGCACAAGGAGTATCAAGATCTCCTGGATCTTGGCGCGAAGAACGACGCCAAGAAGATGCTCGCGCGCAAAAAGCTTTACGAGAAGCAAGCCACCAAGCTCTGCGACTCGGGCTACATCGACAAGGTTTTCGACTTCGCGGCCTCGGGCGAGCCTGGCCAGGATGCGACCATCGCCATCAAGGGCGACGAGTGGGAGCAGCATCCGAATCTGTTCGTGGCCGCGAACTGCGTTATCGACCTTGAGACGGGCAAGACCTTCAAGGGCCGGCCGGATCTGTACCTGACCAAGGCCAGCCCGGTGGAGTTCCACGGCCTGCACATCGTGGCCCCGGTGTGGGAGGACACCCTCGACAAGGCCAGCTGCTACGACAAGGACTGGCGCGAGTACTTCGACCTGATCGTGGGCTACATGGCCACGGGCCTGTCCAGCTACAAGGATTTCTACTGCGCGTACGGCAAGGTGGGCAACAACGCCAAGTCGGTCATCTTCAGCACCCTGGCCAAGATACTCGGCGAGTACGCGGTGCAGCTGCCGGTGGAGATGCTCCTCGACAACGGGCGCATGCGCAACTCAGCCGGCCCCACGCCGGACCTCATGCGCATGCGTTACACGCGCATGGCCGTTTTCCCCGAGCCGGAGAAAGGCACCAAGTTCGTCATCGGCGCCATCAAGCAGTACTCGGGCGGCTCGGACAAGATCGTCGGTCGCGGCATGTACGGCCAGGACCAGCTTGAGTTCCCGGCCACGGCCAAGCTCGTCGTGCACGCCAACGAAATGCCCAAGTCGCGCGGCAACGACCCAGCCTTCTACGCCCGCTTGCGCGTGATCCCCTTCGACGGCTGCTTCGTGCTCAAGGGAGTCAAGCCGCCCGATGGAGCCAACCCGGAGTTCGTCTTCGAGGCCAAGCCGCACAAGGTCATGGAAAACCTGCTCTGGGCCGAGCGCTCGGGCATCCTGGCCTATGTGGCGCGCTGCGCCAGGCGTGTCTTCGAGCTGCACGCCCAGGGCCTGCCATTCCCCATCCCGGATCGAGTGTCCCAGGAGACCAAGGACTACCAGGCTTCGCAGGACCTGATCGGTTCGTTCCTGGAGCAGGCTTGCGTGGTGGGCGAGGGCAAGACCCAGATGAAGGACCTGCACGCTGCGTTCAAGGCTTGGTGCATGGAGGAGGAGGGCGTGGACGAGGAGCACGTGCCGAAACAGCGCACCTTCGGCACGGACATCAAGGCCCGCCTGCGGCAGGTCCCGCCCAAGAACGTGGTCAATTACGCGGTGACCGTGGACGCGCGCTGGCTTCAGGGCGAGGGGCAGAGACAGCTTTCGGGCGAACGCCCGTTCTAGCTTAGCCCACCAGACCAACCCTCTAAGGCTGGTCTAAGGGAGGGCGCGAAAAAATCCTAAGCAACGGCGGCAACTTACTTCTTCACCTTAGACCATTTAGACCTTTTAGACCTTTCTACAAGAAGAAGAAGGAAAAGAAGAATGAAGATAATAATAAACGCTTATAGAAAGAGTTGCCCCGGCGACACCCAAGGTCGATTTGGTCTAAGAACCCGCGCCACTGTTGGGCTCCAAGGTCTAAGGCCTGGAATTCAACGGTCTAAGATGGTCTAGCCGTGGTCACTTTTATGCAGGCATTACAATTAGTTCCAGCTAATTCCAATGGTCTAAGCCCGGCCATGTCCCCTCGCCTTTCGACCCTGCGAGGCTTTGCCTCCGGCTTAAGGAGGGGCGAGCATGGCTAAGGCGCTCGAATGGCTTGGCCCTGATGGCTGCCGCGCGGTGGCGCTGCAAATGCTCCAGGGCGTGGACACGCGCGGGTGCAAGGGATCGCTGATCGCCTCGCACTGCCCGTTCCATGTCGAGAGCACTCCCGGCGGCGCGTTCCACTACGACTACGCCAAGGACTCCGGCAGCTGCTTCTCCTGCGGCGAGCATGGCGACCTGATCCACATCTTCAACCGCTTGGCCGGCCGCGACGGCGACGACGATGACGGCTTCCGCGAGTTCCGCGACCGTTTCGCGCCCAGCGCGGAACTCGGCCAGCGGCAGGCGGCTCCGCGCGTTCCCGCGCCGCGTCCGGAGTGGACGCCCCGCATGGTCCGGCCTGCCGTGGATTCCTGGCTGGAGCGCGCCGAAAAGCTCGTGTCCACCTGCTCCGATAGGCTCATGCAGTCCCCGGATCTGCGCACCATGCTCGCTCGCTGGTCCATCGAAGTGGACACGGCGCGACTGTGCCGCCTGGGTTGGCTACCCACGGACAAGTACTCGCCGCGGGAGTCCTGGGGCCTGCCCACGGAGCTGCGCAAGGACGGCAAGCCCAAGCGCTTCTGGATTCCGCAGGGGCTGGTGCTGCCTTACGTGCTCGACGGCAAGGTCGTGGCCGTGAAGATCCGCAGACCGAATCCGGAGCAGCGCCCAGGCGGAAAGCCTGGCCTGCGCTACATGGGCCTGGAGGGCGGCATGCCCGTGCTCTACCTCTATGGCAACCCGGCCTGGCGCATCTGGTTCGTGGTCGAAACCGAGCGCGACGGCGTGCTCGGCTGGCAGATCGGCCGCAAGTACCGCATCGGCGTGGTGGCCACCGGCTCGGCCACGGCCAGGCCGGACACGCGCACGCACGGGGTCCTGACCCGCGCCGACTGCATCGCCTGCGCCCTGGACACGGACAAGGCCGGCGCAACAAATCGCCACTTCTGGCACACCAACTACCCGCAGACCGTGCGCACGCCTGTCCCGGCCCGCCTGGGCAAGGACCTGGGCGACCTTGGCGACCTGGAAAAGGGCGGAAGCGCGGCCCTCGTGGAGGAGTTCATGCTCGAAGCCCTGCCTTTCCACGTGCGCAAGCAGGCCCTGCGCAACGCCGGCACATCGGCCCCGGTGCAGGTCCCGGCCTCCGCGCCTGTCGAAGGCAACCAGCCTAGCCAGGCCGAGCAGGCCAAGCCGGCGGAACTGCCCGAAGGTGTCCGTGCTCTCCTTGACGCCCTGCGCAAGTGCCGCCGCGCCGCTGCAGTGGCCACGGACGAGCACATCGGCGTGGAAGGCTGCGACGACTGCCCCAGGCGCGGGACGTGCGACATCCTCGCGACCGGCTCTCAGATCCTCATGAACGACGACGCCGTCCTCGACTACGTGGCGGCCCAGCCTGAAGGGAGACTGCGCGGATGAGCGATGAGATCAAGGTGCTCAAAAACCGCTTTGCGGTGTTCAATCATCTACGAACCCAGGGCTACGGCGTCGCGCGCGGTACGGTCTACAAATATTGCGACGAGGGCCTGCTCAAGCCGACGGCTCCAGGCGGAGGCTGGCTCGTGCGCGCCGTGGAGAACTACGCGAGCGCCCAGTGGCCGCGCAAGGCGGACGCCCCGGCCAAGCCGGCCAAGTCCGTCCAGGGCAACCTCGACGAGGCGACCGTGGCCGAGGAGCGCCAGCGGGCCGAAACCGAACTCAAGCGTGTAACGACCGAGCGCCAACGCCTCAAGCTCCATGCCGAGCGCGGCCAGACCGTGCCGCGCGAGATCGTCGAGCGCGACCTGGCCCTGCGCGCCCAGGCTTTCCGCTACGGCCTGGAAAACTTCATCCACGACGCCCTGGGCGAGATCGCGGCCATGTTCGGCGGCGAGGAGCGCACGGCGCGCGAGATCGTGCGTCTGGTGGGCGGCGACGAGTCCAAGGCCGGCGAGATCGTGCGCCGCGTGCAGCAGCGCGAGCCGGAGCTGGTGGCCATGTGGGTGGATCAGGTGGAGCGGTTCCTGGAGCCGTATGCCGAGGGCTCCTGGTGGGACGACGAGCTGGCCAGGGTCATGGAGACCGCACCGAAGACAGACGACGGAGGAGTGGATGCAGGCTCAGACAGTGGCGAGTAGCGCGCCATTCGGATTCTATACCGGGGAGATCGAGGTCTTCCGCCGTCGCCCGCGCGCGGGCAGCGCCGAATGGGCCAGCCGGCACATGCACATTCTCGCCGGACGCTACCGTGGCCAGCGCTGGCAGCCGGACGTGCTGCCCTACGCGCGCGGCATAATGGATGCCTGGGACGCGCCATGGGTACGCAAGATCTTCTTCATCGCGCCCAGCCGCTCGGGCAAGACCACCGTGGCCTACTCCTGCCTGCTGGCGGCCATGGATCGCCGTCCGGCCCCGGCGGGCGTGGGCATGCCCGACCAGGACGCCGTGGAGCGCAAGTTCGAGACGGCCATCATCCCGCACATCCAGGCCTCGCCGCGGCTAAGAAAAAAGATCGCCGCCGGTCGCTACGCCCTGCAGAAGACCGAGGTCCGCTGGCAGGACGGCTCGACCATCTACGGCATGTGGGCCGGAAGCGAATCGCGCATGTCCTCCGTGCCCATGGAGTACCTGCTCATCGATGAGGAGGACGCCTACGCGGACAAGATCGCCGTGGGCACCATGGAGGAGCGCTGCGGCGACTACCCGCACACGCACAAGATCTTCCGCTTCAGCAAGGTGCGCGGCGCGGAATCGGACGACGCGGACAAGGCCGAGGGCACCATCTGGCGCGACATGCACCGCCAAGCCCAGGTCATTCACCACTACGAGGCCGAGTGCCCGTCCTGCCGCACGCGCCAGCGCATGGAGTTCGAGCACATCAAGGTTCCGGACGGCGAGCGCGATCCGGGCCGGATCTACGGCGAGCGCCTGGCCTGGTACGAGTGCCCGCATTGCGGCTACCACTGGACCGACCACATCCGCGACCGCGCCCTGGCCATGGGCGGCTGGGCACCGGACAAGCAAGTGGACCGACCGGCCGTTGTCGGCTTCCGTCTGCGCTCCTGGGAGCTGCCGCTTGTGAGCCTGTCCAAAGTCATGGCCGACTGGTTCGGCGCGCTCGGCTCCCCCCACAAGATGCAGCTCTGGGACAACGCCCACGCCAGCAAGCCCTACAAGGTCGTGGTGCAGGAAACGAACGAGCAGCGCATCGCGCGCCTCGTCTCGCCAGCCGTAGAGCAGCTCACGGCCCCGGCCTGGACCGTGGCCCTGACCCTGTCGACGGACATGCAGATGCGCGATCTGCGCTACTCGGTCGCAGCTCATGGGGTGAATCCGGATCGCCTGGCCATCATCGACTATGGCACGGCCCCGGACTTCGAAGCCCTGCGCCGGCTCGTCTTCGAATCGAGCTACCGCCTGCAGGGCACGGACACGGATCTGCACATCTGGCGCGCGGCCGTGGACACGGGCGGCACGACCCACGAGGGCGACGACGAGAGCCGCACCATGCAGGCCTACAACTGGCTGCTCGACCAGCGCCATGACGTGATCACCGGCACCAAGGGCATGAGCCGCAAGACGCCCGGCGTGTACGTCAAGCCGTCGCTCATCGAGGCCACGGCCAGCGGCAAGAAGCTCAAGCACGGCCTGCGCCTGCACCACATCGATGTCGATGCGTTCAAGGCTATCTGGTTCAACCGCCTGGAGCAGAGCGTGCTCCAGCTCGACGGCCAACTGAAGCAGCCGTTCGAGGAAACGGTCGAGTTCCACGCCGACACCGACGCGGCCTACCTGCGCGAGATCACGGCCGAGCGCCTCGTCCAGGGCAAGAACGGCCGGCAGGAATGGAAGCGCTTCCGCGCCAACCACTGGCTAGACTGCGCCGTGCTGCACTTGGCCATGGTGCATTTCCAGTGGGCTCCGAGCCTGCGCGCGCTCGCCGCGCACATCCTGTCCGCGCGCAACCCGGCGCCCAAGATCGAGAAGAAGACGGCAGCCAATCCCTACACCAACGGGATCAGCGTATTCGGAGGTGGACGATGAGAAAGGAAGTCCTGGTGACCGTGGCCCTGGCCAAGCGCAAGGCCGAGCAGGGAGTGGACTATTCGTCGCGATTCGGAGCCGTGTGCCCGGAATGCGGCCGGACCAAGATGCGAGTCTACCACACCTGGCCTTGGCGGAAAGGCGTGCGTGTCCGCGATCACAAGTGCGACAACCCGGAGTGCCTCGTGTGCGTCCTGGGGCTGACGATCAAGAGCACGCAGCGGGATTCGGAGGCTGTAAGCGCATGACCCAAAACCGCGTTGAAAACGACCCAATCCGGCCTCGCAAAATTACGACGCTTTGTGTCAAAAGCGACGCAAAGACCGTAAAAATTGAACTTTACCCAGCCGAACAATGGAATGACAGGCCAGGGGCGGAGCCAGGAAAGTACAGACTCAAGGTCGGTCGGGCCTGGGAGATGAGCCTTGGCAAGTATTCGTTCTATACATGGAAAGGTGTGCAGGAATTTTTTGAACGTACTGTGCAGTCTTGCACGCTAAGGCAAATGGAAAGCACTTGTTCAGTTGCTGATATGCCAGCACAGCCGATGGCAAAACATGCTTTGGTTGAGGCTCCAGACCCCATGCGCAACCTGACATATGCCGTGCGCACCATGACACGCTCGTTCCAAGGCCTCGACGGCGAATGGTATGTTTTTGTCATGGGTCAAGATGAACCAGTGCCAGTGTCCTCTTTGGTTGTTTTGCAAGCATCCACGCGGGTTCCGTAGCTGGTGGCACGTTAATTCATACGTTGCTAGCTCTAGCAATTTGCTAGCGCTAGCAACGACACCCTTCCGCACATCTTATCGCCTGTCGTATCTCCAGGGTGAACATTTGAAGGAAAACACACCCTGGAGCGTCGATGGCATCCCTAGCCGAGCTTCAAGCCGATCTAGCCAAATACAAGGCCGCCCGTGACGCTGCCTTGCTCGGGCAGTCCTATGAGGTCACTGGCCGCAAGCTGACGCGCGCCAACCTCCGGGACATCAACGAGGCTATCGCGGGGCTTGAACAGCGCATCGCCATCGCCCAGTCTGGCGGCATTAGCACCAGCACGGTAACCTTCGGGGGCTGGCGTGGGCAGTAGGGTTTACGACCTCGTCAGCCGCGCCGTTGCGCAGGTGCTCGCGGTCCGCTCCCCGGCGGCTGCGGCCAACTACCTGAGCCAGCGCCAGGCTTTCCTCGCCTACCAGGCCGCTCAGCGCGACGGTCCCAACCGCGCTTGGCGCGGCAGCAGGCGCAGCGGCGACGCCGATCTGCGCCGGGACGCCTCTCTGGTCACTGCTCGCGCCCGCGACCTGGCCACGAACAATTCCTACATTCGCGGGGCCATCCGCAAGATCTGCGACAACTGCGTGCGCGCCGGCATCAAGCCGCAGTCGCAGCTCAGGCGCGGCGACGGCAAGCCGGACGAATCCCTGAGCAAGTCCCTGGAAAAGCGCTTCACGCGCTGGGCCAGGCGCAAGCACGCCAGCGTCGAAGGCCACGACTCGTTTTGGGCCATGCAGCGCCACGTGCTGCGCGCGGTCTGGGTGGACGGCGAGATCCTCGTGCGCCGCGTGTGGGTCAATACCAAGCGCGTGGCTCCATTCAGGCTGGAGCTGATCGAGTGCGACCAGCTCGACAGCCTCGTGGACGGCAAGCTGGCCAACGGCAACAAGGCCGTGCGCGGCATCGAGTTCGGCCCGGACAACCGGCCCGTGGCCTACCACATCCTGGAAGAACACCCCGGCGGATTCATGGCCGGGCTGCCCAAATCCGTGCGCGTATCTGCCGAGGACATCATCCACGTCTACGACAAGGAGCGCGTGTCCCAGACCCGTGCCGTGTCCTGGTTCGCGTCCATCATCATGGAGACCCGCGACCTGTCCGAGTACCAGGCCTTCGAGCGCATCGCCAACCGGCTCGCCTCGGCCTTCGGCCTGTTCCTGACCAGCCCGTATCCAGAGGTCCTGTCCGGAAACGGCCTGGGTGTGGTCGAAAACAAAACCACCTACGATGAAGTGCCGGAGTTCGTGAACCCTGGCCAGATCACCAGGCTGCCCACTGGAACCAAGATCGAGGCCGTGGCCAACCCGCGCTCTGGCGCGACCTTCGAGCCCTACGTCAAGTCGAGCCTCAAGGGCATCGCCGCCGGCGTCGGCGTGGCCTACCACTCCCTGTCCCAGGACTATGCCGAGACGAACTACTCCGGCGGCCGCTCGGCCGCGCTGGAAGAGCGCCTGACCTACAAGGGCATGCAGGGTTTCCTGGAAGAGAAGTTTCTGGCCCGCGTGTGGGAGTGGTTCCTGGAGGCCGAAGCACTGGCCGGCGAGATCGCCATGCCCGGCTACCTGGCCGACCCGGAAGCATACGCCGAGGCCGTGCAGTGGCAAAAGCCGGGCTGGACCTGGGTAGATCCGGCCAAGGACGCCACGGCCGACGAAAAGCGGCTGGCCATGGGCGTGACCACTCGCCGCCGCATTGCAGCCCAGCAGGGCGATGACATCGACGAACTGGTGGATGAGCTGGCCGAGGAAGAGCAGACGCTGCGCGCCAAGGGCCTGGGGCATCTCCTGGAGCCGGCCAAGTCCGCTCCGGTCGAGCCAGTGAAGGAGGAAGACGATGCTTAAGCCCAAGTTCGGCGAGTGCCTGCAGGATTGGTTATCGCGCGCCCTGGCTGGCGGCATGACCATGTCCGAGGCCTCGGCCGTCTGGAACAAGACTTACGGCCTGGCCGCCAACGAAAAGGGCGTCGTCGCCCTGGCTGGTCCTGCCACGATCACCCTGGCCGAGGGCGGAGAGGACAAGCCGTCCCGCTTCGAGATCCTGGCCAACACCGGGAAGATCATCGACTTCGGCTGGTATCGCTTCGTGATCCAGCTCTCGGGCGTGCGCGCCAACTCGAAGTTTCCTGCGCTTTTGCAGCATCGCGTTGATCAGATCGTCGGCACGGCCGACGAGTACAGCGCCGACGATAACGGCCTGTACGTCAAGGGCGCGTTCAGCTCGGTCACCGACTACGCCTCCCAGGTCCTTGGCCTCGCCCGCGAGGGCTTCCCCTGGCAGGCGAGCATCCAGATCAGCGCCAAGGTAATCCGCGAACTCGCCGCTGGCGAGACCTACACCGTGAACGGTCGGACCGTCGAGGGACCACTGGAGATCTGGACCGAGTCCGAAATGGGCGAGGTCAGCTTCGTGGCTTTCGGAGCCGATCCAGATACTGCGGCCGTCGCCATGAGTGCGATGCCGGGCTCTAACAACCTTCAAGACGAGGAAAGCATCATGAAGATCCTCAAGTTGGCCCGGCGGCTCCTCAACCTCGCCGCCGGAACCTCCGATGCCGATGTGCTCAAGCACCTCGGCTTGGCCGCCGGCGCGACCGATGAGCAGGTCGAAGCCGCCCTGGAAGTGAAACTGGCCGAGAAGGCTGAGACTTCCCAGCCCGGTCAGGCTCCTGCCGCGCAGCAGGCCGGCGACGCCATGGCCAAGGCAATCAAGGTCGCCCTGGCCGAACTAAGGGCCGAGGATGCCGAAGCGCGCAAGACCATCACCCAGCTATGCGACACGTACAAGTGCGGCGATCTCAAGACAGCCCTGCTCTCCGAGGGCGTCTCCGTCGAGACCGCCCGCGAGCGCATCATGGCGCACCTGGCAAGCGGCTCCCGCCCGCTTGGCGGCATCGTGAGCATGGGCACGACCGACACGGCCAAGCTGCGCAAGGCCATCGTGGACGGCCTGTGCTTGCAGTCCGGCGTCAAGATCGCCAAGCCGGTCGATGGCCACGAGGAGTTCCGCGGCATGACCCTCTCGGGCCTGGCCGCCTTCATCCTCTCGCGCCAGGGCGTCAACGTGTTCACCATGAGCAAGAGCCAGATCGCCGACAAGGTCTTCTCCCTGTCCGGCATCGGCGGCACGTCCGTCTCAGACTTCGCCAGCATCTTCCGGGACGTGGCCGGCAAGAAGCTGCAGGCCGCCTACATGGAAGCCCCGGCCACCTGGCGCCCCTGGGTCAACGTGATCCCGGCTCCCGACTTCAAGACCATCTACGGCGTTTCCCTGTCCGAGGCCCCGAGCCTGGAGCTCATCGGCGAAAACGGCGAATACCGCACCGGCAACTTCAAGGACAGGCAGGAAACCTACTCCGTGGCCACCTACGGCAAGATCGTCCGCCTGACTCGGCAGATGATCGTCAACGACGACCTGCGCGCCTTCACGCGCATCCCGCAGCTCTTCGGCGCGGCCGCCCGGCGCAAGGAAGCCGACATCGTCTACAACCTGCTCCTGGCCAACCCGACCATGAGCGACAGCGTGGCTCTTTTCCATGCCGACCACGGCAACCTGGAGGCCGCGAGCAAGGGCGAAATCGACTCGGACAAGCTGTCCCTGGCCCGCGCGGCCATGCGCAAGCAGAAGGGCATCAACGGCTCGCTCATCGACGTGAACCCGCGCTATGTGCTCGTTCCCGTGGCCCAGCAGACCAAGACCGAAATCCTCATCCGCTCCGTGACCCTGCCCGTGGCCAACCAGCCGGCCGGAACCATGAACCCGTGGCAGGACCTGATCCCCATCGCAGAGCCGCGTCTGGACGCCAATTCGACCAAGGCCTGGTATCTGACCGGCGATCCGAACCAGGTGGACACCATCGAGGTTGCCTACCTGGACGGCAACGAGCAGCCCTACATGGCCGAGCACGAGGAGTTCTCGACCGACGCCATCGGCATGAAGGTTCGCCACGACATCGGCGCGGGCGTCATGGACCACGTGGGCTTCTACAAGAACCCCGGCCAGTAGGCCCAGGCGCAAGCGCAGCAACTCACTAAGGAGAACGAAGTCATGGCTACGAATCATGTTCAGGAAGGCAAGGTCATCAACTGGGTCAACGGCACTGGCGCGGCGATCGCGTCCGGCGCCGTGGTCGTGTTGGGCCGGATCATCGGCATCGCCCTGGCGGCCATCGCCAATGGCCTGTCCGGGTCCGTTGCTCTCGGCGAGGTCTGGACGCTCCCGGCCATCAACACGGCAGCTTTTGTCTTGGGTGCAGACCTGTACTGGGACGTCGCAACCGGCAAGCTCACCGATGTGCCCGGCCCGGTCTACGCCGGCATGTGCACCAAAGCCAAAGCCGAAACCGGCACGGAAGCCGAGGTCAAGTTGGCCGGGCCCATGCTCGGAGCCGGCCTCATCATCGCGGCCGGCCTCCACACCACGGCCGGCGGCGCTGCAACCGAGTCCATCACCCTGGCCGGCGTCGTGGCCACGGACGTGGCCGTGGTGCAGCTGCACACGGCCGGCGCCGTGGCGCGCACCGTCTCCAGCGTCAACTCCGGCGCTGGCAAAATCGACGTCATCTTCTCCGGCGACCCGGCCGCTGACCACAAGGTCAACTACATCGTGATCCGGCCCTTCGCCTAAGTTTCGCTGCCTCACCCCACTCGCAGGCCTCGGGGTTGCTCCGCCCCGAGGCCCCGCGAAAGCCTGGGAACCTCCCAGGCTTTCGCGGCAAGCAAGCAAAATGGAAGGCAGCGATGACAGCGATCGAGATTTCACTGGCCGGGCTCGTACTGACGCTGGTCTCGTTCATCCTGGGCCGGGAATGGACGAGCAAGCAGCTGCGCAAGGAATTCAGTGAGCAGCTCAAGAAGTTCGTCCCCATGAGCGATTGTCAGCTGAAGTACGCGGCGGCGTGCAAGGACATCGCCTCTTTGAACGTGGAGATCCAGGAAGTGCGCGAGGAGCGCGACGACGACATGCGGGCCATCAAGGAAGACAACCGCATCATGTTCCGCATGCTGCGCGCCCTGGTCGCTCATAGCGATATGCCCAATGACATCAAGGCGCAGATCCTCAACGAGCGGGGTGAGAAATGACCGGAACCCAAGCATTCGCTCTCGCGCTCGACTTCGTGCTCGCCCACGAGGGCGGCTACGTGCACGACCCGCGCGACCCAGGCGGCGAGACCAACTTCGGCATCAGCAAGCGGGCCTATCCCGACATGGACATCAAGGCGCTTACTCGCGAGCAGGCCTCCGAGATCTACCACCGGGACTACTGGGCCAAGATCGGCGGGGACGTTCTGCCCAACCGGCTGGCGGCCCTCGTGTTCGACATGGCGGTCAATGCCGGAATCGGCCGTGCCGTCAAGATCCTGCAGCGCTCGCTCAACATGGCCTTCGACGCGGGGCTTGCAGAGGACGGTGTGTACGGCCCGGCCACGGCCCGCGCCATGAACAGCCTGCGCCTGCAAATGTCCGACGAGTCGCGCCTGTGCGACCGCTACATCGTGGAGCGCTGCCGCTACTACCTGACCATCTGCGAGACCAAGCCGGACCTGCGTGCTTTCATGCGCGGCTGGCTAAATCGTGTGCTTGCTATCGACGACTACGTGCGGAGGACAATCGCATGAGCTGGAAGGATGTCGGCAAGGTCGTGGCCAAGGCCGCGCCCGTGCTGGGCGGCGTGCTGGGCGGGCCTATCGGCGCAGTAGCCGGCGCGGCCGGCGAGCTGATCGCTTCTTTCTTCGGCGTGGATTCCACGCCCGAGGCAATCGAAAAGCACCTGTCCGCCAACCCCGAGGCCCTGCTCAAGCTCAAGGAGCTGGAGCTGCGCAACCAGGAGATGCTCCTGGCCTGGCGCGGCAAGCAGCTCGAGCACGAGCAGAAGATGGCCGAGCTGGAGATCGAGGACCGTGATTCGGCCCGCAAGCGCGACATGTCCAAAGGCCGCAACGTGCGCGGCGACGTACTGGCCTTCGTGGCTATCGGCGGGCTCGTGGCGCTCATCCTCACGCTGTTGTTCGTGCAGTTGGAAGACGGCCCGGCCCGTGACGTGCTGCTCATCCTGGCCGGCGGCCTGGTGACCATCGTCAAGGACGTCTACGGGTTTGAGTTTGGCAGCTCCCGCGGCTCCAAGGAAAAGGACGTCATGCTGGCCGGCGCGGTGCCGACTGTCGCGAGGTCTAAGTGAGCGGTCCCCACAAGTCCGGCCTGAACATCCGCATCGTGTCGCCCACGGCCTCCGAGCTTGTGAGCTTGATGCAGCTCTACAGCAAGAAGCGGGCGAACAAGTACATCGTGCAGGCCTTGACCCGCACGGCGCAGAACGTGCGCACGAACATCGCGCGCAGCGTGCGCGAGACGCACAACGTGGCCTATGGCGAGGTCCTGCGTGTCCTGCGGGTCAAGAAGGCCGCCCCGAACAGCTGGTATTCCTCGGTCTGGGGTTGGGGCAAAGCGTCGATTCCGCTCTACGCGTTCAGCCCTCGGCCGAGCGATCCTCGGCCCAGCTACAAGAACCGGCCCAAGAAGGGCGTGTCCGTGCTGGTGACCAAGGCCACGGGCCGCAAGGCTCTGACCAGCCACTTTGTTGCCCGCAGCAGCAAGACCGGCCGACTCATGGTAGCCCAGCGTGCTCCTGGTGCGCAGCGCTATCCCATCCATCAGAAGTTCGGGCCTGGCATTTTCGGCATTCTCAAGTCCACGGACAAGCAGGCGTTAATCAAGCAGGAGGCTCAGCGCATCCTGGAGAACAACCTGCGCCACGGCCTGCAGCGGCTCAGGGACGGATACTAGCATGGATTTCAAAGAGCAGCTCGATGCCGATCTCGCGGCCGTGTTCCTCAACGTAAACGAGTTTGCCGAGCCCTGGACACTGACCCCGCCCGAGGGCGAGCCGATTATGGTCAACGGCATCTTCGACGCGGCTTACCAGCCCAGTGATCCGGAGTCTTCGGCCTCGGTCATGGGCTACGGCCCGGCGCTGCATGTGGCCGAGTCGGCCCTGCCCGAGCTGCCCTACGACTGGCGCGCGGTGCGGGCCAAGAACGGCCAGGCCTACACAGTCGTGGAGCCCAAGCCGGACAACCAGGGCATGGTCGTGCTTCGGCTCAGGGAGGCCAGCTAGATGCATCCGCGCGCACTCATCCGTCGCCAGGTCCAGGCCCTGCTCCTGGCGCATGCAGGCCTGGCCGCCCTGGTGGGCAACAAGGTTTTCCGCAGTCGCGTGAGCCCGCTGCCTCCGGGCCGGCTGCCGTGCGTGCTCATCTATACCGACGACGAGCCGGCCAGCCATAAGGAAACCGCGCCCAGGCGCTACACGCGCGAGCTTGCCCTGCGCGTGGAGTGCCTGGCCAGGCTCGACGAGGATCTGGATGATGCGCTCGACGCCCTGGCCGCACAGGTCGAGGACTGTCTGCTGCGCGAGGAGCTGCTCGATGCGGAAGGCGTCTCGGACCTCATGCACGACATCGAGCTGACCAACACCGAGTTGGGATTCTCGGACGCGGGTGAGCAGCTTTGCGGATCGGCCCGGCTGTCCTGGACCATCACCTACGAGACCGAGCTACCCGAGCCGTACCCGTCCGAGCTGTCGGATCTGCGTACGGTGCACACCGAATTCGACCTGGTCGACCTTGGGCCCGAGAGCGCGGATCTGCCCGACGGCACGCCCGAGGCCGTCGCCGATATTTCGCTACCGCAAGATTAGGAGGATGCCATGCCCGACACAATGTTCGTAAAACCTTCGCGCCCAGGCCTCGTCGTGCGCGATCCGGTCACCAAGGAGCCCTTGTCGCCCGAGGGCCGCGAGGTCCCGCGCAATTCGTTCTGGACTCGCCGTCTTACCGGCGGCGACGTGGTCACCGCGCCCAGGCCCGAGACCGCAACTGCTCAGCCCTCGGCCGTCCAGGCCAAGGCCGTCAGGGGGAATAAGTAATGGCCATCAGCTTCGATGCCATCCCGATCCTACGCACGCCCGGCGCCTATGTGGAGTTCAACTCCGACCGGGCGCAGCAGGGTCCGTCCGTCCAGGATTACACGGCCCTGATCATGGGCCAGAAAACGGCCGCCGGCACGGCCGGCGCGCTGGAGTTCCTGTCCATCACCAATGACCAGGACCCCGTGACCTACTTCGGCGCGGGCAGCGTCCTGGCCCAGATGTGCCTTGCCTTCCGCCAGGCCAACAAGACCACGCGCATGGTGGCCGTGGCCATGGCCGACGATGCGGCCGGCGTTGCCGCGACCGGCTCGATCACTCTGGGCGGTTCGCCCACTGCTGCCGGAACGCTCGCCGTGTGGATCGGCGGCAAGCGTGTGCGTGTCTCCGTGGCCAGCGCCCAGACTCCCGCGGCTATCGCCACGGCCCTGGCTGCAGCCATCGGCGCGGATACGTCCCTGGCCGTCACGGCTGCAGTGGACGGCACGGACACGGCCAAGGTCAACGTCACGGCCAAGAACAAGGGCGAGGCGGCCAATGAGCTGGACGTGCGGGTCAACTACTACAGCGACGAACGCCTGCCCGCCGGCCTGACGGCCACGGTCGTGGCCATGTCGGGCGGCACGGGCAACCCGGACGTGACCACGCTGATCGCTGCCATGGCCGACAGGTCCTTCAACATCGCGGCAGCGCCTTGGCTCGATGCGGCCAACCGCGCCCTGTTCAAAACCGAAATGGCAAGGCGCTGGGGGCCGCTCGTGTCTCTGGACGGCCACATCTTCGCGGCCAAGAACGCCGCATTCGCGGACCTGACGACGCTGGGCGAGACGCCCAACGATCCGCACCTGAGCATCGCCGAGGCCAACAAGTACCCCTCCGCCCCCTGGGAGGTCGCCGCCTGCCTGGCCGGCGTGGCCGCCTACTACGCCCAAATCGACCCGGCCCGGCCGCTGCAGACTTTGCCGCTCACGGGCATCCTGGCCCCGGCCGAGTCCGACCGCTTTACCCGCGAGGAGCGCGACCTGTTGCTCTACTCGGGCATCGCCACGCAGACCGTGGACGCAAGCGGCGTCGTGCGCGTGGAGCGGGCCATCACGACCTATCGCACGTCTGCGGCAGGCGCGACCGACACGGCCTACCTCGACCTGGAGACACTGCTCACGCTCAGCTATCTGCGTTTCGACTACCGCAACCTGTGGCTGCGCAAGTACCCGCGCCACAAGCTGGCCAATGACGGCACGCGCTACGGTGCTGGCCAAGCGGTCATGACGCCGAAGCTGGCCAAGGCCGAGACAATCGCCTGGTTCCGGACCATGGAGAGTCTGGGCTTGGTCGAAGGCGTGAGCCAGTTCAAGGAAGATCTGATCATCGAACGCAACGTAACCGACCCCAACCGGCTGGATGTGAAGCTGAGCCCGGATCTGGTCAACCAGCTCCGCGTCTTCGCCGCGCAGATCCAGTTCCTGCTGTAGGAGGGCATGGCAATGGCTAACAACGGACGCGCGGGCAAACTGTTCTTCAAGGTCGACGGCACTCTCTATGATGCCAAAGGCTCGTTCACCTACAATACCGGTCAGCCGAAACGCGAGGCGATTGTCGGCGCGGACGGCGTGCACGGATTCAAAGAAACTCAGCAAGCCCCGTTTATCGAGGGCGAGATCACGGACCGCGCCAGCCTCGATCTGGAGAAGTTTGTGACCATCGACGGCGCGACCGTTACGCTGGAGATGCTCAACGGCAAGGTGTTCGTGCTGCGCGAGGCCTGGTTCGCTGGCGACGGCTCCGTGACGACCGAAGAGGCGGCCATCGCCGTGCGCTTTGAAGGCATGAGCGGCGAGGAGGTCAAGTAGCATGGGCAAGGTCATCACGCTCAAGCATCCCATTCAGCAGGGATCGCAGACGATCACGGAGCTGACGTTCGAGCGCCGGCTCAAGGCCAAGGACTTCAAGGGCCTGCCCACGAGCCTTGGCTTTGACGAGATGTTCTTGCTCATCGGCCGGCTTTCTGCCCAGCCGCCCAGCGTCATCGACGAGCTGGACACCGAGGACCTCATGTCCTGCATGGAGGTCGTGAAGGGTTTTTTGCCCGGTGGCCTGCCGGCTGGAAGCAGTGGTTCGGCATCCTAGCCGAGGTCTTCGGCTTCCCGCCTTCCGAGCTGTGGGAGATGGAAGCCGACGACATCCGGTTCTGGTCCGAGCGGGCGCTGGAACGACAGGAAGCATGGAAGGGTAAGTAAGCATGGCCAAGGAATCCAAGTTCGAGTTCAAGATCGCGGCTCTCGACCAGTTCAGCCGGACTTTCGAGGCCTTCAACCAGCGCATGGATTCGGCGCTCGGTCCGGTGCGCAGGCTCCGGGCCGAGCTTGGCCAGCTCGGCGTACAGTCAGGCCTTGGCAAGCTTACGGCCTCGCTGGGCGAAGTCGGCAACCGCATGGGCAACGTCGTGGGCCAGGTCGCCGCGACCGGGGCCAAGCTCGGCGTGCTCCTTGGCGGCGCTGGCTACTTGTTCAAGACGCAACTCGTGGACGTGGCCAGCGAGTTCCAGAACTTCCGGGCCGTGCTGACCACGCTGGAGGGCGATCAGGGCAAGGCCCGCAAGTCCATGGAGTGGATTCAGGAGTTCACGGCCAAGACGCCCTACCAGCTTGCGGAGGTGACGGACGCCTTTGTGAAGCTGCGCAGCTTCGGCCTGGACCCGAAGAGCGGAATGCTCAAGACGCTCGGCGATACGGCCTCGGCCATGAACAAGCCAATCGACCAGGTCGTCGAGGCAATGTCCGATGCGGTCATGGGGGAAAACGAGCGCCTCAAGGAACTCGGCATTACGGCCAGCAAGCAAGGCGAATGGATCATCTACAACTACACGAACAAGGTTGGGAAGCAGGTCCAGAAAGCGGCTCGCGCCAGCAACCGGGATGCGATCCAAGGGACCATCGAATCCATCTGGAACGAAAAGTTTGCCGGGGCCATGGACGATCGCTCCAAGGGCTGGTCCGGCATGGTCTCCAACCTCATGGATTCGTGGACGAACTTTCGCAACATGATCATGGACGCCGGCGTGTTCGACTGGCTGCAGAACAAGCTTCGGGGCCTCCTCGACCAGATCCAGGCCATGACCGAGAGCGGCAACCTCAAGGAGTTGGCCGAGGATATTGGCAAGCGGATTGTCGCGGCCTTCGAGGCTATGGAGCAAGGCGTAAAATCCGCCTGGGCCTCCCTGCAAAAGTTCTGGAGCTTCATCGGGCCTATCGTTGATGCCCTCGGCCCCATGAACGTCATCCTCGGGACCATCGCGGCCGTGATCTTCGGGCCGCTCCTGGCCTCCATCGCGTTGCTCATCCCTGCGGTCTACGCATTGGGTGCGGCTATTATGACCACGCCCATTGGCTGGATCATCGGCGGGCTGGCGCTCGTCGGCGCGGCCGCTGTTGCTTTGTGGAAGAACTGGGACGACCTCATGAATGGAATCAAGGAAGGCATTGTCGCACTCACGGGTTGGATGCCCGACTGGCTGAAAGACAAGCTTGGCCTTTCTGGTCACATTTCCGGGTCCGTTGACGAATCTCAATCGGACAAGAACGCGTTCTATACCCAGCGCAAGATCCTCGGCCAGACGGCTGCAGGCAACATAGAGTCGGCGCGGGAGTATGACCGCCAGCAGCGCTCCATCCAGGAGACCCGCTCCCTCTCCGTACAGCGCCAGGAAGCCAAGGTCATCGTCGACGTGCGCGGCCAGCCCGGCACTCGCACGCGGGTCGAGGGCACCAAGGGCATGGATCTCGCCGTGCACAACGGCGTGACCATGTACGGGAGATAGCGCATGGAAGCCAAGGATCTCCAACCAGCATCCTTCCGGAACGTCCGCTTCCTGGTCGACAGCTCCGAGCGCAAGGGCGGTCGGCGTGCGGTAGTGCACGAGTACCCGCAGCGCGACGAGTCCTACGTGGAGGACCTGGGCCGCAAGGCCAGGACTTTCAGCGTGCGGGCCTACTTCGTGGGCGCGGATGCCAAGGAGCAGTCCGAAGCCTTTCTGGCCGCCTGTGAGGAGAAAGGCCCGGCGCGGCTGGAGCTGCCCTGGCGCACCTCGCTCATGGCCGTGTGCACCGAATTCAGCGAAGGCGTTTCCCTCAAGGAGTGGCGCTTCGTCGCTGTAGACCTGACCTTTGTGCAGGCAGGCGAGGCGCAATTCCCCATGCCCTCCCAGGCCACGCCAGAGAAGGTCGTGGAGAAGTCCAGGAGCGCCGTGGACGCTGCGCGCGAGGCCTTCGACAAAGTCTATTCCCTGGCTAAATTGGCCTCCTGGGCGCTGGAAGCCGCAGAGACGCAAAAGAATAAGATCATCGGCTTGGTGAGCGGCACACGCAAGGTCGTGGCTAATGCGGCCAGATTCACGCGCCGCGTGTCGCAGCTGCTGGACGCAAGCGGCGCGGAGTTCGCGGCCTTGGATTTGGCCCAGGAGGTCGAGGGTCTCGTCTCCGACTTGGGTGACGTGCGGCTGCGCGACTCGGATCTAGCCCGCCGCAGGCTGGAGGAGATGCTCGGCCTTGTGGAGGACTCGCCGGAGAACGGCTCCGAGCCTGCCGCGCCAGCTGCCAAACAGAGCGCCCGCAACGTGAACGCCCAAAACGACCTTTTGCGAGCCCTGGCCGCTGCCGAGGCCGCCCGCTCCTCGGCGGACGTGACGCCCGAGAGCGACGCCGACGCCGCGCGTCTGCGCGAGCTGGTGCTCGCCGTAATCGATCAGGTTTTGGACACCACGGAAGACGACGATCTTTTCGCCGCGCTCTCGGATCTGCGCGCGGCCGTGGCGCGTGACCTGTCCGCGCGCGGCAGGCTGGCCCCGCGCCTGCGAAGCGTGACGCTGCAGCAGTCCGTGCCCGCGCTCGTGCTGGCCTGGCGCGAGCAGGAAAGCCTTGAGGCCGAGGCGGACATCATCGCCCGCAACGGCATAGCGCATCCCGGCTTCCTGCCTGCCGGCGCGGCCCTGGAGGTGCTCGGTGGCTGATAGGTGCGAGCTGCTCGTGGGCGGAACAATTTTCGAGGGCTGGGAAGAGGTCTCGGTGTCGCGGCACCTGGAGACGTTGTGCGGCTCGTTTTCCTTGCGCTTGACCGACCGCTGGGCCGGGCTGTCCGAGGCCCTGCCCGTGCCTCCTGGCGCGGCCTGCGAGGTGCGCCTGGGCGGGCAGACGGTCGTGACCGGCTACGTGGACGACTGCGAGCCGAGCTTCGACGCGAACTCGCACGAGCTGACCGTGGCCGGCCGGGACCGGGCCTGCGACCTGGTGGACTGCTCGGCCCCGCACGAGCCGGGTGAGTGGACCAACATCAGCCTCGACCGCCTGGCGCGCATCCTGGCCGCGCCGTTCGGCGTGGCCGTGAGCGTCCAGACGGACGTGGGCAAGGCCTTTGACAAGATCGCCGTGGAGCCTGGCGAGTCCGCCTGGGAGACCCTGGAGCGGGCCTGCCGGCAGCGCGCGGTGCTGTGCATCTCGGATGCTGCCGGTGGAATCGTGCTGACCCGCACGGGCAGCGAGCGGGCGGCTACGGCCCTGGTCGAGGGCCAAAACATCCTGTCCGCGCGCGGCCGCTTCACCACCAAGGACCGATTTTCCGTCTACCGCGTGCTCGGGCAGCGCCCTGGCACGGACTTCGACAGCGGCCCGGAGGTGGCCCAGCCGAGCGCCGAGAGCAAGGACGCCAGCATCACGCGCTACCGGCCGCTGATCATCGTGGGCGAGCAGAGCCTGGACACGGCTACGGGACGCGAGCGCGCCCAGTGGGAGGCGACCATTCGCGCGGCGCGCGGCAGCTCGGTGCAGGTCACGGTGCAGGGCTGGACCCAGGGCGACGGATCGCTTTGGCGGCCTGGGCTGCTCGCTCACGTCACGAGCCCCTACTTGCGCCTGGACACGGAGCTGCTCATCGCGGGCGTGCGGCACACGCTTTCGGACGGCGGAACGCTTTCGGAGCTGGACCTGCGCAGGCCAGATGCCTACCAGCCCGGCCCGGAGAAGAAAAAAGAGAAGGACCCGCTGGAAGGCATCGCCGAGGAGAACATCCGTGGATAGCGGCCTGTCGCGCGTGCTCGCGCCGCTGTGGCGCCGCATCGAACTCATGCTCGCGCGCGGCGTCGTGCGCCTGGCCAAGGAAGGCAAGTGCCAATACCTGCAGCTTGATCTGCTGGCCGGCGAGACTCGCGACAAGGTGGAGCGCTTCGAGGAGTACGGATTCGCCAGTGCTTTGCTTCCAGGCTGCGAGGCGGCGGTCATGTTCGTGGGCGGCCATCGTGGGCACGGCATCGTCGTGGCCACGGCCGACCGGCGCTACAGGCCGAACGACCTGCAGGCCGGTGAGACGTGCCTCTACACTGACGAGGGCGACAGGATCACACTTCGCCGCGGCCGCGTGGTCGAGATCCAGGCCGGGGCCAAGGTCACGGTCACGGCTCCCGAGGTCGAGATAGTCGCGTCCACATCGGTCACCGTGGATTCGCCCACGGCTGTTTTCACCGGCGATGTGCAGTGCGCTTCGCTCGCGGCCAGCGGTGCTGTTGCCGACGGCACAGGCACCATGGACGCTATGCGCCAAGTGTTCAATGCGCACCAACACACGGCGGGCAGCACGACGACCAGCGCGCCCACGTCGCAGATGTAGGAGCCCGGCATGCGCGATTTTCTGCTGAGTTTTTCGACTTCCGGTGACCTGGCCCTGTCCTGCTGCGACTTGGCCACGGAAGACGGCTTGCGCACGGCGGTGACCGTAAGCCTGTTCACCGACCGCCGCGCCGACGCAAACGAACTGCCCGAGGGCGAGAGCGATCCGCGCGGCTGGTGGGGCGACGGCTTGGCCGAGGAGAGCGATGGTCCCATTGGCTCCAAGCTGTGGCTCATCGCCCGTGAAAAGCAGACCGAGGCCGTGCGCCAGAAGGCCGAGGAGTATACGCGCGAGGCCCTGGCCTGGCTGGTCGAGGATGGCCACGCCGAAGCGGTGAGCGTCTCGGCTTCGTGGCTTGAGCGTGGAGTGCTCGGCCTGGCCGTGGAGGTCCATGTCTCCGACGACTCGTTAACTTTCGACTTCGAGGTGTAGCAATGCCCTGGACCAGGCCCACGCTTCCCGAAATCTCCGGCCGCATCGAGTCGGACCTGTCCAGCCGTCTGCTGGGCGGGCAGGCGCTCTTGCGCCGCTCGGCCCTGGCCGTGCTCGCGCGTGCCGTGGCCGGTGCCGCGCACTCGCTGCACGGGTTCCAGGACTGGCTTTCGCGCCAGGTTCTGCCCGACACTGCCGAGGCCGAGCACCTGGAGCGCTGGGCGCGCATCTGGGGGCTTACGCGCAAGGCCGGCGCATTCGCGGCCGGGAGCGTGACCATGACCGGCATTGACGGCTCGACGGTCCCGGCCGGGACCGAGCTGCAGCGTTCCGACGGAGTACTCTACGAGACCCAGGCCGACGCGATAATCGCGGCAGGCACGGCCACGGCCCAGGTCGAAGCTGTGGAGCCCGGAGCGTCCGGGGATGCTGTTGCCGGCGTGGCGCTGTCCTTCTCGTCACCTGTCTCCGGCGTGCAGTCCTCGGCCACCGTGGCCACGGGCGGCATCGCGGGCGGCGCGGACGAGGAGACCGACGCGGAGCTGCGCGCCAGGCTCCTGGCCCGGCTGCGCCAGCCTCCGGCCGGTGGGGCCGCGCACGACTACGAGGCATGGGCGCTGGAGGTAAGCGGCGTCACGCGCGCCTGGGTGTTCGGCGGCCTGCTCGGGCCTGGCACGGTGAGCGTCTATGTCGTCAACGACAACGCGAGCCCGATCACTCCGCCGCAGGCTATGCTCGATGCCGTGTCCGCCTACATCGAGGAGCGCAGGCCCGTAACGGCCGAGGTGTACGTGCTTGCGCCGGTGCTGCTGGCCGTGGACATGACCATCAACCTGAGCCCCAACAGCGTAAGCGTGCGCGCCTCGGTCACGGCAGAGCTGCAGGCGCTCTTTGCGCGTACGGCCGAGGTGGGCGGGACGATCCTGCTCTCCCACATCCGCGAGGCCGTGAGCATCGCGGCCGGCGAGGTGGATCACGCCGTGGTGAGCCCATCTGGCAACGTCGTGGCCGGGGCCGGCCAGATCCCTGTCCTGGGCGTCCTGACCTTCGGAGACCTGTAAGCCATGTGCAGCGCAAGCGATTACGGCCGCATGCTCCTGGCGCTTCTGCCCCTGGGTCGCGCCTGGCCGCGCGAGCCGGGCACGATCCTGTCCAAACTGTGCACGGCGCTCGGTGAGGAGCTGGTCAGGGTCGAGGCATCGGCCTGGGGCCTGCTCGACGAGGCCGACCCGCAGACAACCGTGCGCCTGCTTCCTGAGTGGGAACGCGCCTGTGGCCTGCCGGACGCTTGCTCGCGCGCGTATGAGGTGCTCCAGGAGCGCCGGGCCGCCGTTCTGGCCAGGCTCACGGAGACAGGCGGGCAGTCGCTGTCCTACCTGCAGGAGCTGGCCTTGGAGTTCGGCTATCAGATCGAGATCATCGAGCACCGGCCATTTAGGGCGGGCCAAGGCACGGCCGGCGGCAGCCTGACCAACGCAGGTTGGGCGCACACGTTCACCGTGCGCGCGGTCGAAGCAACGATCACACATTTTCGCGCCGGGAAGTCGGCCGCAAGCGAGCCTCTGGCCATCTGGGGTAACGAGCGGCTGGAGTGCGCCATCAACCGGGCCAAGCCGGCTCAAGCAGTCGTCATCTACACCTACGGAGGATAAGCATGCATCGCATAGACCACGCAACGGCCCAGGGCGGCCTGTTCACCGAGGGCGACCCGCAGACCGCATTGCCGGCAACGGTAGTCACCGACGACTGGCTCAACTCCGTCCAGGAGGAGATCGTCAAGGTCGTTGTTGACGGCGGAGGCGCGGCCTTGAACAAGGCCGACAACGGCCAGCTCCTGGCCGCGATCCAGAAGATCGTCCAGGACAATCTGCTGCCGGCAGGAACGTGCGTGGATTGGTCGCTCGACACGCCACCCACGGGTTTTTTCGTGCGCAACGGGGCCAACTACGCACCGCTGGATTATGCGAATCTCTTCGCGGCAATCGGTTACCGCTACGGCCGCGTGGGCGACAATTTCTGTGTGCCCGATGATCGCGGCAAGGTGACCCGTTACACTGACCTCGGGCGCGGCATGGACCCGGATGCGGCCAGCCGCTTCATGCGCCGCACCTGCACAACGGCCAGCGGCAGCGCGGTCATCACGGCCATCAACGGCACGGTGCCGTTCGCCGTCGGCCAGGCTGTCTCTGGCCCCGGCATCCCTGCCGGCGCGACCATCGTGAACATCGACTCGGCCACGCAATTGACCATCTCGGCGGCTGCCACGGCTAGCGCAGCGGGTGTTGAGTTGCGGATTGTGGTGGGAGATGTGGTCGGTTCGGAGCAGGATGATGCGACTAAGACCCACTACCACGTGGACGGGTTGGCCTCGTCTGGCTCTGGGCTTAGCCGGTATGGGCACGAGGATACCGGAGCCCCAGCAGCACGATATGATGAGGAGACCTCTCTCTCCGCAAGTAACATAACGGTTGGCCACAAGACCTCCAGCGTTGGTGGCGCAGAAACCCGTGGCAAGAACACCTCCAAGCTGCCACTCATCAAATACTAGGAGCCAGTCGTGAGCGCATACATTACCGTCTACGGCTTCGACCAAATCACTCGCGAGTACCTCGGCCCGGCCCGCGCCTATGCCGACCCCAAGCAGCCCGACCGCTACGCCCTGCCGGCCAACTGCCGCGAGGATGCCCCGCCAGCGGCCCCGGAGAGGTATGCGGCCCGCGCGACGTCCACGGGCTGGGAGGTTGTCGAGGATCACAGGGGCGAGACCTGGTATCAGCCCGACACGCGCGAGGCCGTAAAGATCTCCGAGCTTGGCCCTGTGCCCGAGGGGCTTGTAGCCGAACTGCCGCCGCCGAGTCTGGAGGACGTGCGCAAGACCAAGCTGGTGGCCATCCTGTCCAGCGCCGACGCTGTCGGCCAAGTCATCTATGAGGGCTACAGCCGCCTGGAGCAGGATTCATGGCCCGAGCAGCGCGCCGACGCCCTGGCGCTCCTAGCCGATCCGGATGCGCCTGCGCCGCTCATTCGCGCCATGGCCCTGGCTCGCGGCATCTCCGAGACCGAGCTGCGCGACAAGGTCTTGGCCAACGTGGAGCGGGCGAGGACTATCTCGGCGGCAATCATGGGCCAACAGCAGGCCAGGGAGACGCTGGCCAAGGCAGCGCTCACGCTGGCCGGGCTGGAGGCCATCCCGGACACCCCCGAGAGCTACATCATCCCCGAGGTGTAGCGTGGCCGCCCGCGACTACTGCACTTGCTGGTGGGACGGCGACTGGTGGGAATGATGAGCCGAGCACGATCACCACTACGGGCGTAGTGGCAGCATATCCAGATCCGCAGCCGACCGGCGCATGCGCGAGTGCATCCGCGACCGGGGCCATCCATTGATGGCCTGGATCATGTGGGCTGGTGTGAGGCTGTGCGGGTGGGCGTGCTGGGAAGAGAAAACCGAACAGGCCCCGGCGTGAGTCGGGGCCTGTTCGGTTCAGAACGGCACAAGACTTTTGAAATCCTTGCACTCCACCGTGCCGATCCACTCGCGAGTTATGCTGTATGTCGGCGGCTTGCCAGACCACTGGCTCTTGGTAACGCGGTGCCTCTTGCGACACTCCCCGGACCATATCCGCTCTTGTTCCATAGAAAAGAGCGGAATCCAGAACTCAGGCTCGTAGGCGCAGATGTCGCATTGCAAGGCAGGCATAGGGCAGGGATAGCGCGAGACCTATTGCTTGTGAAGCCTTCTCCACATCCAAGTCTCCGTCGGCGTCTCTTCTGCCCACAACTTAAAACCCTCTCCTCCTGCGCCTGATCTTGAAGCCGCCTCCAGCCCCGGCGTGAGTCTGGCCTTTGATTCAGTTGAACCTGTGCGCTTTTTCTATAAACGCATGATCGTTGGGTATGATTATGCCAAGTCAGGAAGATAAAAGGTTAATTCCATGACTTTCTTTTTGTGAAGCCACGTGTTCAAAGAAAACCCGCAGAGCCTTTTTCACGTACTGAGTTCCGTAGTAATTAACGTGATCATCGTCATGGTAGAGAACTGCCTCGCTATTTGAAAAAAAGGCTTGATCGTTCTTTTGGAACAATATGTGCGTCGGAATAAGATGTAAGTTTGGGTGGTTTATATCATTAACAACATTCCGAAGCGTTTGAGATCTCGCAGTATTGTATGAGAGAGGTGATGAGTAGATGCTTTTAGACAAGGCGTAATCAATGCTTCTGTAAGGATGTTCAGGAACTTGCTCAAGAATATACACAACTGCATCGTTGTTAAGCAGCTCTCTCAGGGTATGCGTTAATGCTGCGCTGAAGACTTTTTCTGGGACATCATTGTCTTGTGTTCCATTGTAAGACATTGGAACATAGCTTGTATCGTATCCAGTTCTGTGTGCGTAGTAGTTCCATCTGCAAATAAACAGGATATTTTTTATCTTTTGTCGTCTGATATAGTCCTGAACGCTACTCGCAAAGGCAGAGTGTTGCTGAAAATTTGCCGTTGTCTGGTATTCTGGCGTAATGAGAGTTCCGCTTGACGTTGCTACCATGCCGCCCAGGCTGAATTCTTCTGCCAAACTCGCTAGGGCAGGGATAAGGACGCTAGCGTGGCTATCTCCGGTAATTAAAAAATCAATATCTTTACTCCCAATATGCAAAAGGTCGTTGTTATCAATTTCTGTTGAGGTTCTTTCCGCCGAAGCGGTATGCAGACTATCTCTAGGCTCTAATCTAGATACGTAATGCCTGTTGCTGGCTACTCCATATACGCTAAAGAATAGGATGATTAGGCAGGCTGGGGCAATTAACTTGGATAAATGATTCAAATTAATTTGCGCCTGACGGAAAGGTTGTTCAATGTATCTCCAAGAAAAATAGGATACAACTAGGCAAAGAATGGCAATGAGCACAGACATGGTGAGTGTAGGAGTCTTAAACTCAAGGAGTGTATTCAATGTGAGCAGTACGAATAAAGGCCAATGCCATAAGTATAAAGAATATGAGATTTTACCAATAAAGGTGAACGGCTTGGTTGAAAGGACAGATGTTACTATGCCGCCTCTCGTGAAAATTAAAATTGATGAGAATGCCACTACGACGGTATTCCATTTTCCAGTGCCACCAGGAGCCATGTAGAAGGATGTTGCAATTGCAGCTATTGATAATATTTCCACTGCGTGGAGGTATGGCTTCTTTATTGAAATTTCAGATCTGGAGAGAATGAGAGCCACTAGAGAGCCGGATAGCAGTTCCCATGCTCGTGCTGGTAGAAAGTAGAAAGAGAAGTTTGTGTTTGTATTATTAGTCTTAATGCATAAGAGCCATGATAGAAAGGATAAGGCGGTTAAAGCTAAGATGGTTTTTAACCAAGAGAGCTTCCACTTGGCTGCCAATATAAACAGAAGCATTGGTAAGATGATATAGAATTGCTCTTCTATGCCCAGAGACCATGTATGGAGGAGTGGCTTAAGTTCGCTGTCTACGTCGAAGTATCCGCTTTGATAATAAAAAGTAATGTTTGAAACAGATGCAATTGCAGCTATGGAGGATTTTATAAAATCGTAAAAAAAGTTAAGGGGCAAAACAAAACATGAAATTATTGAGGTAGTAGCCAGCATAGTGAATAGCGCTGGTAGTATTCGTTTTGCTCTTCTTATGTAAAAATTGGTAAAAGAAAAAGATCCAGTAGAATTAATTTCTTTTAGTATAATGGATGTAATGAGATACCCAGAGATCACAAAAAAAATATCGACACCAAGATAGCCGCCTTTCAAGGGCATTAGCTTCAGATGAAAAAAAATGACGCTTAGGACGGCTATTGCTCGCAATCCATCAATCTCTGGCCTGTATTTCATATTGCTTCCCAGGTTGTGGCTTTTACTTATGGTTTGCAGACACCACACGGCGTGTAACCAGCACGTATAGCCGCCTCCCTGCTGGCGAAGCTCTCCGTGCAGTTCTTGCAATCGTAGTGCTTGCACCCAGGCGCGTGGAATACATGGCTGCTGGTGTTTCCTCGGTAGGATGCCGCAGCCTCCTTCTTCGGCTCCGCTGGCCTTCCGCCCTCTCTCTGTTCCCGGCGCCACTCCCATGGCGCTTGTGGGTTCTTGTCCTGCCATATGCCCACGCGCTTTGCCCGGGCCTGCTGCTCCAACTGCTCCCATGCGCGGCACTCAGTCGTCCGGCAGTAATCCTGATAGACCCATGCCCAACCATTGGCGACGAGCTCGGCATTCAGCACACGGCCATCGGCCAGGGTGACGCGACCAACGAGTCGGCCATAGCGGTCCACGTCCATCTCCTGGACGTCGACGGTCTGCAGTGCGGCGATGCTTTTGGTGTAGTCGGCGGCTTGTCTGCCCCTGGCTTGGCGCTTCTCCGGCGTATCCACGCCGAAGAGACGGACGCGCACCTGGCGCTTATCCTCGGTGAGGACAATGATGGTGTCGCCGTCGCTGATCTTAATGACCTTGGCGGGGAAGGCGAAGGCGAGGACTGGCCAGAGGAGAAGAAAAAGCAGAAGGATGTATCGCATGGGCGGGGTGTAGCGCGCAGGATTGAGAAGGGCAACTACCTCTTGAGCACATGCTGTATTCGTCGCTATGGAAGGCATCAATGAAGCCAAACGGAGATGAGCATGGCCAGAATCAAACGTACCGGGTCATTATCAGGAGCAGCGGGTTCAATGTCGAGGTACTCTAGGAGCATGAGTTTGAGGAAAATGACTGATCGGATCCTGTCTAGGAGATGGTCCAGGCCTTTTTCATCAGAACGGCATCAGCGTTTCAAAGTTCCTGCATGCGTTCGGCTTCCCCACCGCCCGCTCTAAGGAGTATAGCGCCGGCCGCCCTGGCGGGAGATAGATTTGTGCACCAGATACCCACGGCCGCACCGTCCTTGCCATGCGCGCTCCCGATCGGTGCAGACCATGGGGACCAGCATTCCGGCTCATAATGGCAAAGGTCGCATTGTGGATCTGGCATGTGCAAGCGGCTTGATCACCACATGTCCCGATAGTGCCATCCATCTTCCTTGATGGTATACCTTCGACTTTCCGCCTGGGTATCACCGACTTGGAAGCTGACGTAAAAGAGCTTTATATCAGCAAGCTTGGCGGCATTTTTCATATCCCGGAATATCTGCATTCTAATGTCGTGGAGCTTCATGTCTGGGAACTGCTTTCTCCAGAGCGTCTGCTCTGCGGATGATTTATCCCAGCCACATTCCTCAAGAAACTTGTAAAAGCCATTACGCTCTGCGGTTCCCGTATCCGGCAGAGTCAGTGCAACCATCACCCATCCGTCCATGGTGTAGGCTCTCCTATGTTTGCTAGTACTTGGAGCAGTCGCTAGGCGACCAAGGCCAGGTGTCGCTTTTGACTCGGTTGTTGTGCCAGTGCATGGCCTGTAGGTTCCAAATATCATCTGTGCCGCCGTGGAAGACCGGTTTGATATGGTCGATCTCCCAGCCCATCTCCGAGTAGTCGCCATAGAGGTCCCGCCGGATGAGCTTGCCGCACGGATCCAGGCGGTACATCTCAGGGTCGTGATTGGGCGAACGGTTGGCATTGAGCCAGACCCGGGCGATGGTGTCGGGCAGGAATGGGCCGCCAGATTTCGATGTACCGAGCTTTCCGGGCGAAGAGTCATAGAGCCAGTTGTCGCTCATCAATCCTGACATGGCGTTCTCTCCTGTGCTTCGATGCCGAACAGTGTTGACTAGATCGCCTTGACCGGATCTTCGCTAACGTCCTGCCTCCTGGCCTTGGTCGGAGTGGCGCCGTCCATTCGATCCAGGCGGTCTGCGATGCGCTTCAGGGTCGTGTCGATGGAGTTGAGCTTCCAATACCAGCAGATGAGCTCGCGACAGACGAGAAAGATGATCAAGAGAAAGGCTAGGCTGAGAAGAGCTTCGAAGCCGCCGATCCCGAACATGATGCGCCTCCGTTTCGTTGCGGTTCTGTAAGCAGCTACTCAACTCCTGGACGCATCAAAACTTCTGCAGCACCCACACGACCCGGCCCACGATCAGGTGCTCGCCATCTGCGATGGACAGTCGCATGTCAGGGTGTGTCGGGTTGACGGAGTGCAGTACGTACTCGCCGGCGGATGGGTCGAGGAAAAGCTGCTTAACCCTTAAGCCCTCGTGCGGGATGAATACGGCGTAGATATCCCCGCTCACGAGTTCCCGGTCCTGCGCATCAACGCCGACGAAAGCGTCGCGGCTGATGAGCGGCTCCATGGATTTGCCCTTGATGCGCAGGCCGAAGACGCCGGGCTTGTAGTAGTCCGGCGGAATGCACACCGAGGCAATGGCTTCCGGCTCCCAGCGCATGCTCGCCGGTCCGGCCCCGGCCTCGGCGTGCACGTCGATGAGATAGCCGAGATCCACCTCACCAGTCCCGCGCACCACTTCCGCCCGCCGCACGTGGCCGTTATGCCCCAAGGTTGTGATCTGATAGGTCGGCCCGGCCGCCACGTCCTTCCCGCCTAGGAACATCGGACCATCGCCAGTCAAGAGCCAATTGGCATTAATGCCGTAAACTAGAATCCACTTCGCGATTACGTCTTGAGAAGGCTGACTTTGAGCGTTCAGGTATGCGGTCAAAGTCGGTTGAGCAACTTCACCAGCTTGCGCGAAGGCCTTCTTCTCAAGCCCAAGCTTGTCGATAACAAGCTGTAGACGCTGGCTAAATGGGAGTAGCGATTGTCGCACTTCTAGTTTTGAAGATTTGCTAGACAAAATTTAAGTTTCCGCTTGATAGACTTCTAGTTTTCGTTTACCCATCAACTCATGGGCACCGTGGACACGTCAATGGACGACGAAAGAACGGTAAACCTTACGCAACCATCGGAAAGAAGATGAGCAATACGTTTTGTGTACTGGTAAACGGAACGGAACCACCACGTCAAGAACAGCTTGAGACCTGGTTCCGTCTGAACCGCATCACCAAAACCGAGGCCGCACGGAAGATTGGCATGTCAAAGCAGCTCTTCCACATGGTCATCAGTGGTGAGCGCATGACCGAGGATCGCCACAGGCTGTGCACCGAGGTGCTGGAGATTCCTGCTCACATTCTTCCTGATCCGCGCGAGTTGAAGCGTCCAGGCCCGAAGGCCAAGTCGGAAAGTCACGGCGACGCGGCATAGATAGGAACGACCCGGACCGCATACGTCCAGAGCCTTGCCCCTGCAAGGTGAACAAATACCAGGAGATTCCCCATGGCAGACAGGAACAAGAGCATAGACGGCGACGCCGTGTTGCCCGAGCTGATGCACCTCATGGACGTGCGTGCCTTGCTGGCCTTCGGCCGGCTCGATTTTGCCACTGCCATGATGCAGGCCGACCGCGAATCCAAGGCAACCAGAGCCGAGCTGGCCGACGCCATCAAGGTGGACAAGTCAACCCTCGACCGCTCGTTTTCTTTCAACGTTGACGACGCGCCGTACTTTATTCGCGCCGACAAGCTGCCCGAGCTGGCCGTGGCCATGAAGACCGATGCCGTGCTGCGCTGGCTCGTGGGCCGATGGTTGTACCTGCTGTCCACTGGCGGCGTGAGCAAGCGCAGGCCGGTCAACGTGCTGAGCCTCTACCATCGCCTGGCCGAGGTCGCGCGCGAGTACGGCGACCTGGCTGGCAAGCTCCATGAGTACACGGCCGAGGACAGTTCGGGCGGGGAGCACCTGACCAAGTCCGAGTTGGTGCGCCTGGACAAAGAGGCCGGAGATCTCGTGACGCACTCGCTGGAGATCAAGCGCAGCATCCGCCTGCTTATCGGCGAGCTGGTGGCCGAGGGGCGGGAATAGCCATGCGCGCCGAACAGAAGCTGACCCTGCTGCGCATGGCCGAGCGGGCTGTGCGTGTGAATGGCGAGCCGGTGGACGTGGCCCAGGTGGAGAAGGTCTTCCTGCGCTACTGCAGCCTGATCGGCAGCCAGCCCGGCAGCGAGGAAGAGAGCGAAGAGTTCACGGCCTGGACGCAACGGCTGGAGGTCCATCCCCGCGCACGCACGCAGGCCAAGGACCTCTATGCGGCGTTCGTCGGCTTCTGCCGCGAGCTGGGCCAGCAGCCCGCGACCATGCACGCCTGGGGGCGCTGGATGCGCGCCCGCGGCTACCCGATCGTTAGCCCGATCAACAAGGTCAACTACGGCGTGCGGCTGGCCGGGGGCGAGGGCTAGGCCGTGCAGGGACATGTAGCGCGCATAGTCTGCACGGTCGCAGTGTCCCGCGCCCGCAGCAATGGTAAAACGCCAGCAGCCATACGGATTGGACTGCCGGCAGGACGAGCGCAGACCATCGGTTAGCCGGGCACGCCCATCAGGGCGAGCTGCTCGGCTTTTTTTGCGGCCTAGGCTTGTAGGTGGAAACCCTACTACCCAAAGAGGCAGTCCGACATGGCAGAGCAGTTGTTTGTGACGCGACACGCGCATCGACGCATGGACGAGAGGGGCATCGGGATGCCGACGCTGCAGGCCGTGCTCCGGCACGGAGAAATGTACTGGTCGCACGAGAGTCACGGCCTGCGCGTGGTCTGTGAGCTGCTGGGATTTCGGGCCGTGATCGACCCGCTGGGCGGTGCGATCATCACCGTTTTCGAGAGGAGGGCATCATGAGCGGCAATAGCGATTTGATACGGGCCAGGCTGTCGCAGGCTCAGGAGCACCTGGAGCAGGCCGGCCAGGATCGGAGCGAGTTGGAGCGGGCCAAGTACAGACACAAGATTTCGGAATTGCGCGCCTCGGTAATGGAGCTGAGTGCGCATCCACAGGCCAGCAACTCCGACCGGCTGCTGCTCCGGTCGCTGCAGTCGACCCTGGGTCGGCTGGGTAACAACTACCCGTTGACCTCGCACGGCCGGCAGACGCTGCGGCGCGTGGAGCGCCGCGAGAGCTGCGCCACGCGCATCGAGCGGGGGTGTCCCAATGATTAGGCAACGGATTCTGGCTGCGGCGTGCCTGTTGGCCCTGGTGCTGTTGCTGGGGATTGTGTCCGTCATCGAGGGGAGGCTCTAGCCGTGCACCTGACCTACGCTCCCCACATCGTCCAGGCCTGTGACGGCGCGATGTACGGCTGTATGTGCTGTCACGAGACGCTCGCCCTTGGGCCGGTGATCTTGGCCAGGGACCTGGCCGCCAAACTGCGCGCATTCCTGGCCGAGCACACGGATTGCCCGGCACGTAAGGCTGCCAAGGCTGAGCAGCGCAAGATCGCCCGGGAGATGCGGCAGGCCAAGCCACGCACGCCTCGGCAGCCCAAGCAGCGCGAGCGGCGATTTGCCTCCCTAAATGACCTGCTGGCCGACACGATCAAGCAGATCGCGCCCGAGGCCGAGGGTGGCCGGATCAGGATCGGCCACCTGACCGAGCGTTACAACGCCCGCGCCCAGGAGCACGGCTGGCAGCCGATCAGGGCCGTTCAGGTCGCCGCGCGGCTGCGGCGCTGGCGCCTACGTGTGTCGGCCGTGAGCTACCCGGTCCAGGGCGGCCGGGGCAAGTGCCTGTTGGTTGGAAATACTGAGTTCCGGCGGTTTGCCGGAGTGAAGGAGTAGGCCGTGGAACGTATTCTCTTGGCGGGGATCTGCGAGGGCGGGCACGCCTACTCTCTGGCCGACATAGTGGAGGAGGCTGATCAGCCCTGTCCGCTGTGCGGCAAGAAGCTGTTCTACTTCTGCGCAGGTGACCACCTTGCCGAACTGCACAAGGACAGCGAGATGCTGGACAGGATCAAGGCCTCGTCTGTGTGGGCTCGCGTGCAGGATGAACTGGATGAGGTGGAAGCATGAACCGCACCGGCATCCCATATCTCGACTACACCTGGAACCCGATCACCGGCTGCTCCAAGTGCTCACCGGCCTGCGACAACTGTTGGGCCGAGAAGATGGCCAAGCGGTTGGCCGGACGGGTCGGGTATCCGAAGGACAAACCTTTTTCCGCTACGTTCCATCCTGACCGGCTGATCGAGCCGATGCAGCTGCAGAAGCCATCCAGGATCGGCGTCACGTTCATGGGCGACCTGTTTCACGAGGACGTGCCAGGCGCATGGCTGCACCAGGTGTTTGCCTACATGAGCCTGTGCCCGCAGCATACTTTCCTGGTGCTCACCAAGCGCCCGCAACGGATGCACGAGTACCTGACGGCGCTTGCCGACGAAGAGAGCTGGAAGCGGACCCTGGGCTTGAAATGGATCAACGGCTGGCCGCTCCGCAACGTCTGGCTCGGCACATCCATCTGGGATCAACCCTCGGCCAAGCGCAACATCCCGCCCCTGCTTGCCACTCCCGCGGCCGTGCGCTGGGTGAGCTACGAGCCGGCGCTGGGGCCGGTGAATTTGGAAGCAATCTGCGGAGCGCTGCCGGAAGGCTCGATCACTTGTCACTACGGGAGGGCACATGCTCGCCGGGAGTGTGACTGTGCGTTCGGCTTGGACTGGGTTGTTTGCGGCGGTGAGTCTGGGCCAGGCGCGCGGCCGATGCATCCTGATTGGGCACGGAAGCTCTCGGAGCATTGCCGACGCTATCGAGTCCCGTTCTGGTTCAAGCAGTGGGGTGAGTGGTGCCCTGCCGAGAGCCTGTATGAGGCCGCTACGCTCCAGAACGGGGCGCGCGCATCTAATCAGGTCGTATGCGACTCCAACGGCCAACATTACCTGAAGGACGATCCCAAGGGCCACTGGTTCGATGATTCCTACTATTCCGAGCGCGTCGGCACCAAGGTCGCCGGCAACGCACTCAACGGCGAGATCATCGAGCAGCTGCCGGAGGTGGCCAATGGTCGCGTATAGCTTCAAGTCCCGCTTCTCCGAGGCCGTGGAGTCCGGCCGCAAGCGGCAGACCATCCGCGCGCTGGGCAAGCGTCGGCACGCCCGCCAGGGCGAGGCCGTGCAGCTCTACACCGGCATGCGCACGCGGTATTGCCGCAAGCTCGTGACGCCTGATCCTGTGTGCGTCTCCAGCCTGCCCATCTACATGGACCAAGACATGGACGGCCGCTTGGTCGTTGTCCTGGCCGGCAGCCGCGTGGACGACCTGGAAGGCCTGGCCAAGGCGGACGGCTTCCACGATGCGGTGGAGTTCCGCGAATTTTTCGAGCGCAACCACGAGCTGCCCTTCGAGGGGCGGCTGATCCGGTGGAAGGCCTAGCCGATGAGCGTCTCCGCTTCCGTTCGCCAGCAGCTCGCGGCGCTGGACCTCGTGCGCACGATTTTCAAGGCGATGCGCGAGGGGCACGCCGACCTGGGCGGCATTCCCGATGACGTGCGCCTGGCGCTGGCCGATGTGGGGCGCACGCGCCGGGCGGTCAAGCGGGTGCTCGTCCCTGGCCGGCGGGCAGTGTTCGGGCCTGGCCAGTACGGCGACTACATGGAGCGGCTCGGCAAGCTGCGCGACGAGATCGATGCGTGGTTCGATCAAGAGCAGGCCAAGGACGCGCGGGCCTACGTGTACGCGCTCCTGGCCCTTGCCGCCCGCCAACGCGGGCTGATCCGGCCTGGCAACCGTGGCCACGCCGAATGGGGCGAGCTGGAGGCCGCGCTGGCCTGGCTCGCCGCGACGCTCGATCCGGACCTGGAGGCGCGGGAGTCCATGGATTTGGGCGGGAAGCTTGGGGACAAGTGGCGGGAAGCGATTGGAGGGGTGAGGTAGTGGCGACGAAAGCAGGACATCACTACGGCGGCAAGCCGGTCACGCCAGAGGCGCAGGAGCAGTTGCGCATGCTGCGCGAGCTGCCGCTCGAAGCGAAGATCGAGAGGAGCCTGCAGGTTATCTCGTGCTGGTACGAGGCCTGGGACGGCAAGGTCGCGGTGTCCTACTCCGGCGGCAAGGACTCCGAGCTGGTGCGCTGGCTCGTGGGTCAGGTGTTCAAGGACGTGCCTGCCGTGTGCGTGAACACCGGCCTGGAGTATCCCGAGGTCCTGCGCCGCGCTCGTGAGTCAGGCGCGATCATGCTCCGACCCAAGATGCCGTTCCACAAGGTGATTCAGGATTACGGCTGGCCGCTTATCTCCAAGCGCGTGGCGCGCGGCATCAACATCCTGCGCAACCCGACCAGCGCGAACGCGAATGTTTATCGACTCTACGACGAGGGCATCAACCGTTTTGGCGAGCCGGTGGCGCGCTTCCGCGTGCCGAACCGATGGCGCTTCCTGGTCACGGCTCCGTTTCCCGTCTCGGACGAATGCTGCAACCTGATGAAGAAGGCCCCGATCAAGCCGTGGCAGCGCGAGACGGGCCGCATGCCGATCCTGGGCATCGTGGCCAGCGATAGCGACGCACGAGAGAAGAACTACTTGCAGCACGGTTGCAACGCCTACGACCTGAAGAACCCGCGCTCGACGCCGCTTGGCTTCTGGACCGAGCAGGACGTGCTCGCCTGCATCCGTAAGTACAAGATCCAGATCGCCAATGTGTATGGAGATATCGTCGAGGACGAATCCGGCCAGCTCAGCACGACCGGCGTCCGCAATACAGGCTGCGTCTTCTGTGGCTTTGGCCTGCACATGGACGAGACGCCAACGCGCTTCCAGCGCATGGCCGAGACGCACCCGCGACTGTGGGAGTTCTGCATGCACAAGCTCGGAATGCTCCAGGTGCTCGACTACTGCCGCGCGCACGTGCCCTCGGCGGCCGTGTCCGAGCGGTTTAATCCGTGGCCGGCCCAGGTCAAGGCAGAGCAGTGCTCGCTGCTGGGGGTGTGTGCGTGAGTATAGGCGCGATCTCACAACACGACCTCCTGGAGCGCCGCTGGTCGCGCGACGAGCTATGCAGGTTGTCTGGCGAGGAATTCGCGGCCATTGCCGAGTCGCGCGGGTTCTGTCCGGTGTATTCGCGCGGGTACCCCTACATGATGTACGGGCGTGTGGCCGAGTATGTGCCTGGCGATGAGGCGCAGCCGGTGTCGCGGGACAAGGTCTACCATGGCCTGCTCATGGAGCACGAGTATCCGATCGCGCGCATCCTGGTGATTGCCCGTGCGCGGGGCATTAACTGCGAGGGAAAGAACCGTCGGGAGCTGTGCAGGGCCATAGTGGACGAGCAGTACGCCCATTACGGCGACCCAGCCGAGGAGGCCAGGGCGCGTCTCGACCTGGCCCTGGCCGATCTGCCCGACCCCGTGCGTAAGGCCGGAGTGGAGCCTGTGGGCAAGCGGGCGTTCTACGAGAGGTTATTAGATGCCCTAGCCAACTGGGATACGGCGCGGGCCACGCTGCGCGGATGGGAGAGGACAGGGGCTTCCGATGCCCAGATACGGGAGTGGCTCGGCTACCAGTGGGGGCTCGGAGGGGGCAGTTCGGGGCCTGGGCTAATCGGGGAGCACCACATCGGCGGCGACAATCCCCGCTTTGGAGTTGGCGGCTCCGGATACCTTCCCGAGCGGGCCAATGCGCACCTGCGGGGCCTGCCCCTTTTCACCGCCGTGAGGGTGTTATTCCGCATCAGTAAGCCAGGCGAGGCGCAAGTGGTCCAGAAGCTGGTGCAGGGCAGCCTGCTGGAGATGTGCGCATGAGCGGTTTCGTCGGCGCTCATTTGTTCCGGCTAGGTGAGCCCGTGCGCAGCTTCCCGGCCGCGTTCCGCATCGAGGGCGGCAAGATCGTGAGCACGGCTCAGGCCAAAGCGCGCGGGGACTGCGTGGGCTGCGGTTTTCGGCCGGTATTCCGAGAGGGTTTTGGCGACTGCCGCTTCCTGGGCGAGGTCGTGCTCGTCGACCGCAAATACGTGGACTGCATCGGCCAGCGGATTACGGCCTGTGTCTACCGCCAGGACGCTGGAGATCCGGATCTGGCCGCGCGCCAGGCGCTGGAGACCTCGGTGCGGGGCACGGTCGTGGCTTTCGTCAGGCGGCCAGCATCACTCGATTCGGACGTCTCCGGAGGGGGAGCCGGCGCGGCGACAACCGGCACAGGGCCGGCCAAGTCGCCCACGCGCGTACCTGCCGGCTCACCCTCCAGGGCCATCCGCTTCGAGCAAGGGAGTTTGCTGTGAGTGACAATCGCGCCCGGGCAATCCGGGACCAAGAAGAGCAAGCCAGGGACGAGGCCGTAAGTCTGTTCGCCGAGCTTGGCGAGCAGCTCGGGGCCCACGGTGAGCAGCTGCCCGAGCCGGTCGTAGTGCTGGGGCTGGTCAGGAGGCTGGAGAAGGAACTGTCGTGCCTGTTGGGCATGAAGACCAAGGAGAGGATTTGATGCGGCTGGTGATCATGCAGGGCCTGCCTGGCAGCGGCAAGAGTCGCGTCGTGGCCAGGGATTACAAAGGCCTCCAGGTCGTGTGCCTGGACGACATCCGCCTGGCGCTCGGCCAAGTGTTCAACCCGGCGACCGAGACCATGGTCCTGGCCATCGCCGAGGCCTCGGTGCGCTCGCACCTCATCGGCGGCCGGGACGTGGTCGTGGACGACACGCACACGAGCGCCAGGAACGTCATGCGCTGGGTGCGCATGGGCCGTGAACACGCAGCGGGAGTTGTCCTGCACCGCATCGTCTGCGACCTGGAAGTGTGCGTGCGCAGGCGGGCGGGTACGGCCGTTACCCGCGAGCACATAGAGCGGATGGACCGCAATCTCATGCTGGAGCGTGTCACTCGGGACGTATTTGACCTCGTGATCGAGGAGGAAGGTTAGATGGCCAAGAATCGCGTTGACTGCCCGGCGTTCCAGGGTTGCGAGATGCCTGACTGCGACAGATGTCCTTACGAGCAGGGCCTCGTGTTCGTCGTGCTCGCGCAGATCCGCGAGGCGACCGGGGCCATGGACGCCGACCTAGCCGACTTGCCTGAGGTGGTGCGCGGGTTCGTCGAAGGTGGCGTAGCCGAGGCCAAGGCGCACGGCAAGGCTCTCGCCGAGATCGGCGCTGAGAAGATGCGCTCCGGTGCCATGGCCGACGCGCTGGAGCAGATCAAGGCGGACTGTAGTCGGCCGGAGTGCGTCCAGTTGGCGACGTTGGCCCTGGAGTCCGAGCCGATGAAGCTGTTCAATGAATGGTCGGCCATGCGCCGGGGAATCAAAAAGCTGTTGGATAATCTGGAGCCCAAGCGGCCCGGACAGGCATACGAGGAGTGGCCGGAGCTGGACGAACTGGCCCGACTGGTCGGGCGGGAGGTGTAGCCATGAAAGACTCGGAGGAAGTAATGAAAGGTCCCATCGTACAGTTGATCATGCTGGCCGCGATCAACGCCGGTTACTGGCTGAAGCTGGAGTGGGTCGTGGTGTTCTCCACCGCATATGCCTGGTTCGTGTTGATCCTGCTCGGGTTGTCGCTGCTCCTTATGTTCAACACGGAACTGGCGGCCAAGCAGTTCACGAATAAGCCCTGGCCGCGCTGGATTTCGCTGCCTGTAGCCGTCTGGTTCGCGGCCATGCTCGTGATCGTGGGCAGTCCCGTCGCCGGCGGCCTGTGGTTCCTGACCATCTTCATCGGGCCGGTCATGCGTGAAGCGGCCGAGCGGGCAAGGGCCAAGCTGTCGGGGGCCGCGTCATGAGCGTCGCCATCGAGATCCTTTTCTATGTCGCGCTGGCCGGCCTGGGCTGCTGGTTGCTGTGGAGAGAGATCCGCAAGTTCTGGAGGAGGGGCTAGGCGTGAGCGTTGTTGAGCGCATGCGCGAGGCATTGGGTGAGGAGATGACCCCTAAGCAAGTAGCCGAGGTGTTCGGTGTTGATGTCCGTACCGTTCGCCGCTATCCCCACCTCTACGGGGGTGTCGCCGTTACTCCGGGACGCCAGAAGTTCTTTGAAAAAAGAATATTGGAGCGATTGGATGCCGAGTCTGGTGTTGAAGAGAGGCAAGCGACGCTGGCGCGCGTCCGTAATGGTGGACGGCCAGTGCAGAAAGAAGTGGTTCACGGACGACAGCAAGGACAGTCAACGCGCTGCCGCAACGTGGGAAGCCGAGGCCAAGGCGCAGCTCAAGCGGGAGTGCAGCCAAGCAAGCACGGCCTGCCCAAGCCTGTATGAATGGGGCGAAAGGTACATGGACCACGTGAGCACGTACAAGGCCGAGAAGACCTACGTGGAGAAGCGCATCGAGCTGCACAAGTTCCTGGGGGCCGTGCCGAAGGGCATAGCCGCGGCGAACTACTCCTCGGTGCCGGCGGACGTGTTTGGGGCGGCTCGGGGCGAGGCTGAGGCCTATCTGCAAGAGCAGGCCAAGAGTCGCTCGCCCAACGCGGCGAACAAGGCGCGCAAGAACCTGGCCGCCGGCTGGGATTGGGCGCGCAAGCACTTGCCGGGCTGGCCGATGGTCGAGAATCCGTTCCGCCTGGTGGAGCGGGTGCCGGAGGTGCGCATGCCGCGCTATGTGCCGCCGCGCGAGCACGTGGAGGCCGTGGACGAATACCTGCGCCGGGAGTGCGCCTCGGGCGATCCGGCGCGGGTGCAGGACTGGGTCATGTTCGGCGTGTTCCGCTGGCTGATGGCCCGCAAGGGCGAGGTACACAGGATGTCGCCGGCTGACGTGAATCTGGTGGGCGGCATGGTGCGGCTGTGGAGCCGCAAGACGCGCACGGGCGACATGGAGGGCAAGTGGGTGCCCATGATCCAGCCTCTGCGCGAGAGGATGCTGCTGTGGGACCGGGAGCGGCCGATCAAGGACAAGCAGAACCTGTTCCTGGTCTTGGACACGTTCAAGTTCTGCGAGGCGCACTACGGCAATCCGTTCACGTCGAGGCAGCATGTCATGGAGCGCTGGTGCGAGCGGGCCGGGGTCAAACCGGCTTTTGACCACCATAGCATCCGGCACCGTGGGGCCATCGACTTGTACGAGTCGGGCGCGAGGATCAGCACGATCCAGCGTATCCTGCGGCACGAGCGGCCGACGACGACGGAGCGGTATTTGGAGAGCCTGGGCGTTGACCTCGCGGCCACGCGCGAGGCTCTGGAGCGGACCTTCGGCGGGGGCAAGGTTATCCACCTGGCCCGTGTAGCGGAGGCAAAATGAAAACGCTCCGAGGTGATAGCTCGGAGCGTTTTGACCCCGGATTTTGACCCCGGGAGTATGGCTAAGGTGCTTTTGGGTCTAACACCTTGAATTTCTTGGCGTCCCCAACCGGGTTTGAACCGGTGTTATCGGCGTGAGAGGCCGACGTCCTAGGCCACTAGACGATGGGGACGCGCTATTTGGTGGGCCGTGTTGGGTTCGAACCAACGACTCTCTGCTTAAAAGGCAGATACTCTACCGCTGAGTTAACGGCCCGCGCGAGGAGGGTCTTGGTAACGGTTTCGTATCAGCCTGTCAAGTGAATCCGGGATATTCGATCCAACGGACCCGTCCATGCGCGTTTGCGCAGGAGGTTCATTATACTTCCGGGCGGATGATGTCTAGCCCCCCCATGTATGATTTCAGCGCTTCGGGCACCAGAATTGAGCCGTCGGCCTGCTGATAGTTCTCCAGCACGGCGACCATGGTCCGGCCCACGGCCAGCCCGGAGCCGTTGAGCGTGTGCGTCAGGCGGCTTTTCTTGGCGCTCTTTTCCTTGCAGCGAATGCCTGCGCGTCTGGCCTGGAAGTCCTCGCAGTTGGAGCAGCTGGAAATCTCGCGGTACTTGCCTTGCCCAGGCAGCCAGACTTCCAGATCGTAGGTCTTGGTCGCGGAGAAGCCCATGTCGCCGGTGCACAGGGCCAGCACGCGATAGGGCAGGCCGAGCTTCTGGAGGATGGTTTCGGCGTGGGAGGTCATGAGCTCCAGATCTTCATAGGAGTGGTCCGGGTGGGCGATGCGCACCAGCTCGACCTTGTGGAACTGATGCAGGCGGACGAGGCCCCTGGTGTCCTTGCCGTAGGAGCCGGCCTCGGAACGGAAGCAGGGCGTGAAGGCGCAGAAGGTCAGCGGAAGCTTGTCCTCGTCCAGGGTTTCGTCGGCGTGCAGGTTGGTCAGGGGCACCTCGGCCGTGGGGATGAGGTAGTAATCGCAGCCCTCCAGCTTGAATAGATCCTCCTCGAACTTGGGCAGCTGGCCCGTGCCGGTCATGGTCTGGCGGTTGACCATGTAAGGCGGGACGATCTCGGTGTAGCCGTGCTCACAGGTCTGCACGTCGAGCATGAAAGCGGCCAGGGCTCGCTCCAGGCGGGCGGCCCAGCCGCGCAGCACGACGAAACGGCTGCCGGCCAGCTTGGCGGCGCGCTCGAAGTCGAGGCCGCCCAGGGCCGTTCCCAATTCCCAGTGTTCCTTGGGCGTGAAGTCGAAAGTTTTGGGCTCACCCCAGGTGCGCACGACCTGGTTGTCTTCTTCGCTTTTGCCAACGGGCACGCTGGCATGGGGGATGTTGGGGATGGTCAGCAGGAAGCCCTGTACCTCATCGTCCACTCCCTTCAGAAGATCGTCCAGTATCTTGATGCGCTCGCTTTTGGCCGACAATTCGCCCAGCAGTGGTTGGGCGTCCTGACCCTCGCGCTTAAGCCGGGCTACTTCGACTGAGGCCTTGTTGCGCTCGCTCTTGAGCGTCTCGGATTCCAGCAGCAGTTCGCGGCGCTTGCGGTCCAGCTCCTCGAAATGGTCCAGGGACAGGCTGGAGTTGCGGTTGGCCAAGGCCTGACGCACCAAGTCCATGTTGCCCCGCAGAAATTTTAGATCGAGCATCCGTGTCTCCTTCGTCGTGCTGACTGGCCTTGGCATCTACAACAAGTCCGGCCGACAATAAACCCCCGGCTTGCGTGGCGAGGGCTGGCTAGCGGCATGGCCTTACAATCTTAGCGAGGTTTGATCATTGTCCGCACCCTGTCGAAGGCGGATGGTATCGCCATTGCCGAATCTCCGCCCTGGATAACCAATGTCCGCGCGAAGAGGGAATGATTCGGAGATAGCGGAATTATTATTGGCGCGGGCATAATAACGTAAGCATACGGAGGGGTCGCATGATCCGGCGTGTTTTCGCGCTGGCCTTGGGGGGAGTGCTGATGTGCCTATTCGTGCACGCCATGGCGGACCAGGTGTTCGCCCAACTTACGCCCAGGCGCCACATAGCTCGCTTTATTCCCATCCGGCCGCCATTGGAGAGTGGTTTCACATCATTAACTACCGTGGGCGACTCGGAAGACGGCTGGGTCATGACCGGACACGGCGCGACAGCGGACGGCGAAGTGCCCTTTGCGTGGCGCGAGCGGGTCGTCTATCCTTTGAACGGCCTGCCCTCCGGCACCACGGGCTCGGGCCGAGCCGCGGGCTGGCGAGGGTTCCAGGAGAACGGCCAGACCGTGTACAAGATGGCGGTTGTCGGCGTCCTGAACAACTCCTCGGGCGGCCAAGCCTTCTTGTGGGTTTACGATGAGGGCTTTCAGTCCCTGCCGGGGCTCGACGGCGTGCGTAGTGAAGCCAACGGCATGTCGCTGTCCGGCCCCATGATTGCAGGGCAGAGGCAGACTTCCCGCGGTCTGGAAGCTTACTACTGGACGGCTAATGGAGGCGTTGTGGACTTGGGCGACCTCGACGGCGGAACCGTGGAAAGCAAGGCCTGGTCCGTGGCCCAGGACAACGAGGCCATCGTGGGCGAGGCCCAGTCGGCCCAAGGCACGCAAGCCTTTTTGTGGACTCCGGGCGGAAACATGAGCGGTCTGGGCGATCTGAGCGGCGGCGCGTACTACAGTTCGGCGCGTGCAGTGGCCAAGCCCGAAAACTCGGCATTGCAGGCCGTGGTGGGCGTGGGCACGTCGGCTCGGGGCCAGGAGGCCTTCCGCTGGACTCAGTCGGGCGGCATGCAAGGGTTGGGCGACCTGGCCGGGGGCACCTACGCAAGCGTGGCCAGGGACGTGGACGAAACCGGTACGTATGTCGTGGGCTCATCGAACACGGATCAGGGTGAGACGGCTTTTGTCTGGGACAGCGTGTACGGCATGCGCGACCTGCGCGCTCTGGTGGCCGATGAGTTCGGGCTGGAAACGGACCTCGCGGGATGGACCCTGGATGCCGCCACGTCCATCGCCACGAACCTCACTGTCGAGGATCGCAACGATATACTTATGATAGCCGGGTCCGGCGTGGACCCCGAAGGCACGCATTGCTCGTGGCGGATAACGTTCACACCCAGGGACGATGTCGAAACGCCAAGGCAGATCACGGCTGCGCGCTACCTGCTCCTGCACTGATCCCTCTCGGGCATGCGGCCCGGTCACGAGCCGGGCCGCATGCATCGACATCGCCGGCCTGCCTGGCGTATCCTTACGCGCACAAGGAGGCGGTCATGCTGGAAATCGAACAAACCATTCTGGGCCTGGGCTCGGCGCTCAAGGCGCGCGGGCTGATGCTGGCCACGGCTGAATCGTGCACCGGCGGGCTCATCGCAGGCGCGCTTACGGAAGTTTCGGGCAGCTCGGACTGGTTTCGGGGCGGAGTGGTCGCCTACGCCAACGTCGTAAAGATCAAGCTTCTAAGCGTGCCTCAGGAGACGCTCCTAACCCATGGGGCCGTGAGCGAGGCCGTGGTGCTGGCCATGGCCCGCGGCGCGCTGGATGCCCTGGACGCCCAGGTGGCCGTGGCCGTGTCGGGCGTGGCCGGGCCCACGGGCGGCACTCCCGACAAGCCGGTGGGCACGGTATGGATCGCCTGGGCCTGGCCCGGAGGCGAGCAGGCCGTGCGCTATCTCTTTCCCGGCGACCGGGAGGCCGTGCGCAGGGCCACGGTGGAGCAGGCGGTAAAGGGCCTGGCCGAGCGCATCGGGCGCTCTACGGTGCTGGCATAGGCCGGGGGGCGGCATGCGTCTGTTCATAGGCATCCCGCTACCCGAGGAATACCAGCAAGGCTTGGCCCGCTTGCGAGACAGGCTTGGGTCCTGCGTGCGCTCCAAGCTGGGTTGGACCAGGCAAGGCAACTGGCACATGACGCTCAAGTTCCTGGGCGAGGTGGATGAAGAGCTTGCCCGCGACGTGGGTCAGGCCTTGGCAGGGCTGTGCCTGACGCCATTCACGCTGCAGGCCGCCGGGGCCGGATTCTTTCCCAATCCCAGGAAGCCGAGGGTATTCTGGGTAGGTCTGGCGCGCGGCGGCGAGGAGTGCGCGCAGTGGGCGGCCATGATCGAGGATGCCATGGAGCCGCTGGGCTTCGCGCGCGAGGAACGGGATTTTCGGCCGCACCTGACCCTGGCCAGAGTCAAGGAGGCTCGGCGCGACGACTGGGCGGCGCTGGCGCGTGATGCGGATAGGGAGGAGTGGCCGGCTGTGCGAGTGGAAGGGCTCGTGCTATGGCAAAGCAAACTCGGACCGGGCGGACCGGCCTACGAAGCGCTCTGCCAGATCAAGGCATCGCAGGCCGGCTCCGGTCGCGGCGGGTCCTAGCTGTAGTCCCCGCGATTGAACTTGAACGTCTCCGTGACAGTGAGGACCTCCAGCTCGTTGACCATGGATTCGAGGCTGGGGTTGGTAGCGACGAGCTTAGGGACATCCTGTTTCAGTTCGCTCACGGTCTGGGAGATCTGTTCCAGCACGGAGTACGCCTCGCGCAGATTCGCTCGCTTAGCGGGCGATTCCAGTTGCTGGGCATACATTTCCCACTGGTCGAGCAGCGCGTCCATGTTCTCCATGATTCTGCCCTCCGTCGGGACAGCGCCCATGGAGCTGTCTGATGTCTGCGGGCTGTAGCGCAGGTCGGCTCCAAGCCTGGCGACTGGAACCTGGGCGTTCGCGCCCGAGGCCTTATCCACCTCCTTCGCCAGCAGGTCACCGAATTTGCTGGTGGCAGCCGATTCAGTCTGCTTGCGTCGGAGCTGTTGCTCCTCGCGGAGCTGTTCTAAATGTTCAGTGCGGATTTTCATGGCTGTCTCCTGGCTGATCCATGGCTATTGGCTATCAAGCAAGATTCCTGCCAAGGGTTTTCTCGCCGGAAATCACGATATTTCGGGGGCTTGGTTGTTATCTGGGGAATTTTTTTCCCTTCATCGGGGCCGTGGGAAGCGCATAAGGTGACTTCAGACTACGCGGCCAGAAAGGCCTTGTCTATGCATCGCCTGCTTTGCTATGAAAAGACAAGTCTTTAAGGTGTTTACTACCGGCCCCTCGCGACCGGCCGCCCGGACGGCAAGGCCGGGCCAGAATGCCGAACGCGGGCGGGTCCACCGACCGGAGGATGATATGGTGCAAATGAAAAAGATTCTGTGCGCGGTGGATTTCTCGGAAGCGAGCAAGGAAGTCGCCAGCTACGCGGCTTACCTGGCCAAGGGCCTGAACGCCGAGATCCTGGTGCTTTACGTGGCCCCGTCGCTCAGTCAGTATGTGGGCTTCCATGTGCCGCCAAGCTCCATCGAGAGCTTCGTCAAGGAGATCGTGGCCGGCGCTGACAAGTCCATGGAGTCCTTCCTGGGCGAGCAGTTCAAGGACGTGAACGCCCGAGGCGAGGTTGTCACGGGCTACGCCGCCGAGGAGATCCTCAATATCGCGGCTGAGGAGAAGGTGGAGCTCATCGTCATGGGCACCCATGGACGCCGAGGCATCGATCGCATCCTGTTCGGTTCCGTGGCCGAGCGCGTGGTCAAGAACGCGCAGTGCCCGGTGCTCACGGTACGGCCAGGCGCGTCGTACGCATAACGCTGCATGATGACCGGGAGAGGGCGTCGCCCGCCAGAGCGGCTCGCCCCTCTCCCGAACTCTTCCCGAACCCTCGTCCGTAGGGACCGTGGATCCCTGGACTTGCATTACATTGGCAGCTTGCCACGGCTTGCCGCCGTAGAGGGCATCCTCGGTCAGATCATCTCATTGAGAAGCAATCCTTCTTGTTTTACGGGCTTGACCAAGGCCAGCCTCCTGGCCCAAAGTACCCCCTTTCGTTCACCCATCGACCAGGCAGCCCCCATGAGCACGCCCATTTCAACGATTTCCGTCCGGCCCGAGGCCCAAGGCTTCAAGCCCTACTCGCCGGGCCTGTCCATCGACGAGATCAAGCAACGCTACGGCCTGGCCCAGGTCATCAAGTTGGCCAGCAACGAGAACCCCCTGGGCGTATCGCCCGTGGTGCGCAAGGTCCTGGAGAGCAAGGCGGCCCTGGCCTTCCGCTACCCGCAGTGCGGCTATCCGCGCCTGCGCCAAGCCATGGCCGAGGCCCTGGGCGTGGACGTCGCGCGCATCGTGGCAGGCAACGGCTCGGACGAGATCATCGACCTGCTCGTGCGCGTCCTGTGCCGCCCCGGCCAGGACCATGTCCTGGCCGCCCGGCCATGCTTCTCGGTCTACGGCTCCCAGGCGCTCATCTGCGGCGTGGAGTTCCGCCAGGTAGACCTGAACCCCGATTATTCGCTGCCGCTGACTCGCCTGGCCGAAATGGCGGACGAGCGCACGGCTTTGGTCTTCGTCACCAGCCCGGACAACCCCACGGGCGTGGCCGCCAAAACCGACGACCTGGAAGCCCTGGCCCGCGCCTTGCCCAAGCGCACGCTGTTGGCCGTGGACGAGGCCTATATTCATTTTGTGGACGACGAGCAGCGCGCAAGCCTGTTGCCGCGTCTGGCGAGCCTGCCCAATGTGGCGCTGCTGCGCACCTTCTCCAAGGCCTATGGCCTGGCCGGGCTGCGCCTGGGCCTGGGCGTGCTGCCGCCCGAGCTGACCGACATCATGCTGCGCGTGCAGATTCCCTTCAGCGTGAACCTGCTGGCCGAAGAGGCGGGCATCGCCGCCCTGTCGGACCATATCTTTTATGAGGAGACTCTGCGCGTGACCCGCGAGGGCCGCACCTACCTCATGTCGGAGCTGGCGGCCCTGAACTGCGCGCCGCAGCCGTCGCAGTCCAACTTCATCATGTTCACTCCGCACCAGGAAGCCAAGGCCGTTTTCGAGGGCCTGCTGCGGCGCGGGATCATCGTGCGGCCGCTGGCCAGCTACGGCCTGGCCGACAAGATCCGCGTCAGTGTGGGACGCATGGACGAGAACCAGGCCTTTGTATCGGCTTTGCGCGAGGTGTTGGGAGCATGAGCGAACGACTTGTCGTGACCCTGGACGGACCGGCCGGCGTGGGCAAGACCACCTTGGCCAAGCGCCTGGCCGAGGCCTTGGGCGTGGCTTACCTGGATACCGGGGCCATGTTCCGGGCCGTGGCCTGGAAGCTTGGGGAGGGCGCATGGGACTGGCCCGAGGAGCGCTTGGGCAAGGTCTTGTCGGCCATGCGGTTCAGCCTTGTCGGGCAGGGAGGAGATTCGCGCATCGCCCTGGACGGCGAGCCCGTGGGCGAGGAAATTCGCAGCGAGACGGTGGCCCGCTGGGCTTCAAACGTCGCTCGGCTGCCCGTGGTGCGCCAAGCCCTCAAGCAGGCGCAACAGGACATCGGGCGCGGCACGTCGCTTGTGGTCGAGGGCCGGGACATGGGCACCGTGGTCTTCCCGGACGCTCCCTGCAAATTTTTCCTCGACGCCGCGCCCGAGGTGCGCGCCGACCGCCGCATGCTCCAGCTTCGCCAGAGCGGCCAGCCCGCCGATTTCGATGAGATTCTAGGCCAGATCAAGGCCCGCGACGACCAGGACCGCAACCGGGCAGTGGCGCCTCTCAAGCCTGCCGCCGATGCGGTCATCGTGGATACGTCCAGTCTTGACGTGGAAGGCGTATTCCAAAAGATCCTTGCGCACATTAGGGGCGCCTAGGGCCCTTCGTGCAAGAGCTGGGAAGGGCTTTGCCCTCCCCAGACCCCTCCCACCAGGGAAATGATTCCCCTGGACCCTCTATTTAATGCAAGCTGCTAGCAGAGCGAATCGAACAGCGACGGCAGGGAAGCCTCGGCCGCGTCGGCCACGGCCACCAGATCGGAAGGCTTGAGGCCCAGGCTGTCCCAGGCCTGCTCCGAAAGGGGCGGCAGGAAAAATTCGCCCGACAGACCCAGGCCCAAGGCATGGCTCATGATGTCGGCCAGGTGCACGACCGCGTTCTCGCGCACCTGCTCGGAGATTTCCGGGATGTGGTGGTAGAGCACGGTCAGCCGCAGGGCCGGGGGCAACTCCCACTTGCGGAAGAGCACGCTGCCGATGGTGGAGTGGTCGTAGCCGATCTCGTCCTGCTCGGCATAGTACAAGTACATCTGTTTGGATTTTGCCTTGAGCAGGGCCTTGCGCGATAGCTCGGGCATGGCCTGGAAGAGCACAAGCCGGCCGATGTCGTGCAGCAGCCCGCCCAGGAAATGGTATTCCTTGTCGCGAACGCCGGCCCGCTCGGCCAGCAGGCGGGCCAGCACGCCCGTGGACAGGGAATGCTGCCAGAAGGCAGACATATCCAGGAGTTCTTGTGGGATATCCCGGAAGTGGGTCATGACCGACATGGCCGCAGCCAGCAGGGTGATCTGTTCGGTGCCCACCAGTGATACGGCCCGCAGAATGGAGTCGACCTTGCGGCCGGACGCATACAAGGGGCTGTTGACCAGCTTGAGCACCCGTGTGGCCAGGCTGGGGTCGGCGCTGACGATGTCCGCGATGTCTCCGGTCGTCTTGTGCCGATCGGCAAGGGCGGTCTGCAGGGCGAGATAGACATGCGGCGGGGAAGGCAGCTCCAGGTCGGCCAAGGCCATCAGGTCAGGCTCGACGCCGGGTTGCCGGTCGTTTTCGTCAGGGCGGTCCGCCGGGAGCTGGGCGAAGAAGCGGCGCTCCTTTTCGAGCACGGGGCTGCGTCGACGGCTCTCCAGACGCGTGCGCCGGGAGGATTGCCCCAGCGTGAAGAGCATCGCCACGGCCGGATGGCTGAGGTCCGCGAAGCGGAATACGCCGCTGGTTATTTCGTGCGCAGCCTTGGCGGCGGGACTGTTCCAGGCCGGTGCGGCTTCCTTGCCGGTCTGGATCGGCTCCTTGGGCTCGTGCTGCTGTGCCATGCCTCTTTCCGTGTGAATGCTATTTGTGTCGATCCGGAGTTGTGGGCGTTGGACCCACGTCCGATCCATCCTGGTCAATCAAGCCACATTGCTTCGTGGAGTGGACTTGTTGGTGACGGCCCTGAATACCTCGGCCGCCGCGCGCGGGCAAGGGGCAAGTCGCGTGCTTCCTGATCCTGCTGACTTTACAGCGTATCGGTGCATGCAAAACTCGGGCACTCCTTGACAGCCGCATATCAAGGCCCTAGCTTGCCTTGATTGCAAATTCGACCAAGGAGACCAATAACATGGCACATGATGTCAGACTCGTTAAGCTCATCAACGGCGATACGGTCCTTGGCAAGTGGGACGAGCAGGGCAAGAAGCTCAAGGACGTGGCCGTCATTCAGACCATACCCACGGCCCAGGGCGCGCAGATGATGCTCCTGCCCTTCGGCTACCCCTTCGAGGCCGAGATCACCGGCGAAATCGACGGCCAGCACGTCATGTACGTGTTCAAGAAGTTCCCCGAGGAGCTCAAGACCAAGTACCTTGAGGCGATCAGCAACCTGACTCTGGCCTCGGGCGGCGAGTTGCGCAACCTGGAGCGCATGGCCCAGGCCGGCCGCGGACCCGCGAGCGACTTCGCCTCGCAGTTCCTCAAGAAGTAGCATCAGGCGGCGAGCGCGCATCGCGCCCGGCCGTACGAAATGTCGCAGGGTGGCGCGCCACCCTTTTTTCGTTTTAAGGGAACTGGGAGAGGGCCGCTTGCCAGAGCGGCTCGCTCCCTCCCAGCCCCTGATCGCCAAGGGACTTATCCGAATGGGACCCTTGGACCCATCATTCGGCTCGGCCGAGGCCCGCGCAGGCTTGAGCCATGCTCCGGCCGGCCGCGGGGGACCGCTCGCAAAGTGTCCTTGGGCCAAGGGCGATAATTTGGTATAGTATTTGTTCAAGGCGCGGTTCGGCGCGAGGGGATGCGCGCCGCGTGTCCGCCTCTTTTGACGAAACAAAGCCAATGGCTTGGTCCGCCTTAGAGCCCCAAGGCATGGAGGCTTAAGGGCCGCACATTTCGAGCGCCTGCGCCCGCTTCCCCGAGGCGTGATAAAGGCCTGCCGGTGCAGCGCCCCGGGCCGCCATGCGGGAGGTCCGGGGGGACGAGTTCCCCCGGCGAGGTGCGGGGCAGCGCCCTGCTTCATACCACACAAACCCGGATATATAATGCGCGAACTCCTTCCGCTCCTGCAGCGGCCTAGCCGCTACATAGGCACCGAGTGGGGCTCGGTGCGCAAGGACCCGTCCCAGGTCACCGCCCGCCTGGCCCTGGCTTTCCCGGACCTGTACGAAGTGGGCATGTCCTACCTCGGGCAGAAGATCCTGTATTCCCTGGTCAACAATCGGACCGAGTTCTGGGCCGAGCGCGTGTACAGCCCGGACGCCGAGGCCGCGGCCGTGCTGCGTGAGCATAAGGTTCCCCTGGCCACGCTGGAGTCGGACACGCCGCTGGCGCAGCTCGACGCCGTGGCCTTCCACGTCACGCACGAGCTCTGCTACACAAACGTGCTGTTCATGCTTGACCTGGCAGGCATCCCGTTGCGGGCCGAGGAGCGAGACGAACGCCACCCGCTGGTCATGGCCGGCGGCGGCTGTGCCTTCAACGCCGAGCCCCTGGCTCCGTTCATGGATGTCCTGGTCCTGGGCGACGGCGAGGCCGTGTTGTGCGAGATACTGGAAGTCATCGCCACGGCCAAGCGCGAAGGGTTGGCCAAGCGCGAGCTGCTCCTGCGGCTCAAGGACTTGCCGGGCGTGTACGTGCCCGCCTTTTTCGAATTTCAGGGTCCGGGCAAGCCGCTCAAGCCGCTGATAGCCGGCTATGAACGCGTGGACAAGGCCGTTATGTCCGACCTGAACCAGGCCGAATTCCCGTTGCAGCCCATCATGGCCCTGGGCCAGGCCGTACACGACCGGCTGACCGTGGAGATCGCGCGCGGTTGCACACGCGGCTGCCGTTTCTGCCACGCAGGCATGGTCTACCGTCCCGTGCGCGAGCGCGGCCTGGACCGGCTGGACGAAATCATCGGCACCAGTCTGGCCGGCACGGGTTACGAGGAAATCTCCTTCCTGTCCTTGTCCACAGGCGACTACTCAGCCCTGGACGGCCTCTTCGAGCAGAGTTTCGAGCGCTGCATGAGCGAGCAGGTATCCATCTCGCTGCCCTCGTTGCGCGTGGGCTCCATCTCGGGGCGGCTCATGGGGCTCATGTCGCGCATCCGGCGCACGGGCGTGACGCTCGCCCCTGAGGCCGGCAGCCAGCGGTTGCGCGACGTCATCAACAAGGGCGTGAGCGAACAGGATTTGATGGACCACGTGCGCCGGCTGTTCGAGAACGGCTGGCAGCAGGTCAAACTGTACTTCATGATCGGCCTGCCCACGGAGACCGAGGAGGACATTCGGGCCATCCTGGATCTGTGCCGCAAGGTCGAAGCGCAGGGCAGGGGCACCAAACGGCTGCAGGTCACGGCCGCCGTTTCGCCCTTCGTGCCCAAGCCGCACACTCCCTTCCAGTGGGAACGCCAAGCCTCGCTCAAGGAGATCCAGGGCAAGATCGCCTTGCTCAGGGAGATCATGCGGCCCTACAAGCGCATCAAGCTGCGCTGGCACGAGCCGGACATGAGCCTTTTGGAAGGCGTGTTCTCGCGCGCGGGCCGCGAGCTTGCGCCCGTGGTGGAGCGCGCCTACCGCAAGGGCGCGTTGTTCACGAGCTGGGTAGATCATCTGGATCTGGACAAATGGCTGGAGACGCTGGAGGAGGAGGGCCTTACGGCCGGGGACTTCCTGCGTGAACGCGGCGAGGACGAGCCCCTGCCCTGGGACCACCTCAATCCCGGCGTGACGAAGAAATTTTTGCTGACCGAGCGTAAGAGGGCAGGGGAAGCCAAGATCACGCCCGACTGCCGCTATGACGCCTGCCGCAATTGCGGCGTTTGCGCCTTTCAGGGCCGCACATCGTCCCTGGCCCAGATCAAGGACGCGGAGCTACGGCCCCTACTCGTATTCCCGGAGCGTGACCAGGCACCCGAGGGCCATGATGTCCCCATGCCGGACGAAGTCCCTGAAGTTTGCGGAGCTTCCGAACCGGCCGCCGTAGACGCCGATGCGACATCGACGCCCGCTGCCTCCGGCCAGGGCTCCAAGCCTTGGGTCAGGCCCAAACCGCCAATTGTGGCCGAGGACCTCACCCGCCGCGCTGGCCACTTCCGCATCTGGTTCGCCAAGACCGGCCCGGCGGCTTGGCTGTCAACCCTTGAGCTGCAGGCAGTGTTCGAGCGCTGCCTGCGCCGTGCCGGCATCAAGCCGTCCTTTTCCCAGGGCTTCCACCCGCTGCCGCTCGTCTCCTTTGGCAGGGCCTTGCCCGTGGGCGTGGAGAGCCGGGTGGAGTGGATCAACCTGTTTACCAGCAAGCCCTATGAACCCGAGCAACTGGAACGGCTGCTTGGGCCGGCCCTGCCCGAGGGCTTGAGCCTGACCCGCGTGGAGCGGCTGTCCATGGGCCGCAAGCAGCCCCAAGCAGTGATCGAGGAATACGAGGTCATCTATACCGGGCCAGGGGAGCGCGCCGACGAGTTCCGCCGGGCCTGGGAGGCCTTTGCAGCGGCCGAGAGCTTCCCCGTGGTGCGCGAGACCAAGCGGGGACACAGCTCCATGGACCTGCGCAAGGTCGTCAGCGTGCTTGACGTGGGCGAGGGATGGGCGCGCTTGTCCTGCGACTGGAGCGAACGCTACGTGAGCCCTTTGTTCGCCGTGCGCGAGGTGCTGTCGGGCTTGCCGCCCACGCAGTGGCGCGTGACCAAGACTGCCCAGCATTTCGGGGAATCCGACCAGGGTGCGCATGCGGATGTTTGATGAGCCGGTCAGGGCGCATCCTCGGCGGGTTACGTCCAGGAATGCGGACTCCTGCGGAATGAAGCTTGCGCGACTGCTGCGCGGCAGTGACAACGCAGGGGAACCGGCTTTATCCTGGAGCAGCCTTGCCACAAGTTTCCGGGCCTGCTATGACGGGATACCCGTGCATTCCTCGGGGTGGATCGTCTGTCGGCGCGGCATGAGGAGCCCCGCGGAGAATCGCCGACTTCCCGTTTCGCACAGCACAGTCAAGGAGGCGCACATGAGCGTGGATCCCAAGGCCCTGGAAGGCAAGATCAAGCAGCTCTACCCGGAGATCGACCAATACGGCATCGACATGAGCAGCCACTGGGACGACGTGACCAAAGCCTGGATGATCCGGCTTGCCAAGGGCGGCAACACCTTGGAAACGCACATCGAATCCCAGGACGCCGAGGATTGCCTGAGCGGCACCAAGTGCGTCTATCTAAATACGCAACTGTCGCGCTTCGTGGAAGCCTACTGCCTGCGAGGCGACAAGTCCTGCCAATAGCCGCGCGAACAGCCGGTCAAAGCGAGGGGGAACAGCCCCCTCGCTTTTTTTTGCCAAGCGTCCACCGGTCCGGCATGGGCCGGGCAATCATTGACAGCTCCCTTCGTGTGGGTAGTACAGCATTAGTCTTATTCTAAGGAGGATAGAGTGGCTCATGAAAATACTAGCAATCGTTTCTCTGCTTGTGGTGCTGACCATGGCAACCGTGGGTAGTGTCCAGGCCCAAGGAGGCAAACAGGTAACGCCGCTGCCAGAAACCGGGGCGGCCGCCGAACCCCGGATCGCGGTGCTCGAAAATGGGCTGACCGTGCTCGTTTTGGAGGATGAGCGTTTCCCGCTGGCTTCGGTGCGGCTCTACGTGCGCACGGGCTCGGCCTATGAGGACCCGGCCCAAGCCGGCATCAGCCACGTGCTGGAGCACATGGTCTTCAAGGGCACGGCCAAGCGCAAGCCCGGCGAGATCGCCGCGACCATCGAGGGGGTGGGCGGCTACCTGAACGCGGCCACCAGTTTCGACTACACGGTCTACTACGTGGACGTGCCCTCGGATCAGTGGCGTCTGGGCCTGGATGTGATCCAGGACATGACCTTCGGCGCGCAAGTCGATCCGACCGAGTTGGAGCAGGAGAAGAACGTGGTCCTGTCCGAGCTGGTGCGTGGCGAGGACAATCCGAGCCAGCTTCTGTTCAAGACCGTGCAGGGCATGGTCTGGGACGGCTCCACCTACGGCTGGCCCATCATCGGCACGCGCGAGAGCGTGTCTTCGCTCACTCGCCAGGGCATCAAGGACTACATACACGACCGCTACCAGCCGCAATCCATGCTGCTCGTGGTGGTAGGCAAGGTGGATGCCAAGGATGTGTTGGCCGAAGCCAAGCGCGTCTACGGCGGCCTGACCAACGACCGCCCGGTGACCCCGCCCCAGCCTTTCCCGTTGCAGGCCAAGGGTCCTGGGCCGCAGGTCAAGGTCATGCCCGGCGAATGGAACAAGGCCTATCTGTCCATCGCGTTCCCCATTCCCGGCCTGCACTCGGATGAAACCGTGGGCTTGGACGTCTTCGCGCAGATGCTGGGCGGCGACCGGACTTCTCTCCTGTACAAGCGCTTCAAGTACGACAAGCGCCTGGTGGACGAGATATCCGCCTTCTCCATGACGCTCGAGCGCGGAGGACTGCTGTACGTCTCGGCCACCCTGGACGTGGACAAGGTCGCCACCTTCTGGCGCGAACTCGTGGATACCTTCGCGAAACTGGATGCCGCCGACTTCAGCGACACGGAACTGGCCAGGGCTCAGCTCAATCTGGAGGACAGCCTATTCCAGGCCAAGGAGACCATCTCGGGCCTGGCGTCGAAAGTGGGCTACTTCCAGTTCTTCGAGGGCAGCGTGGTGGAGGCCGAGGAGAACTATCTCTACAGCCTGCGCAACGTGAACAAACCGCAGATCCAGGGCTTGCTGGACGCCTATTTCCAGCCCGACAAGCTCGCGTCCGTGCTGCTCACGCCCGCTGGCGCGCAGGTCGATGCCAAGGCAATGGAAAAGACCGTGGCGGAAAGCTGGCCGCGCGCCGAGACCCAGAAAGCCAAGCTCATGGAAACCTTGGCGGCCGAAGCCGAAGTCATCCAGGTGGGCCCGCACGCGTTGGTGCTCCTGCCCGACGCGACCCTGCCCTACACGGCCTTCAGCCTGTCCTGGCCCGGCGGCGACGGGCTCATCACGCCCGAGCGGGCCGGTCTCACGGAATTGACCTCCAAGGTGCTCACCCGCGGAACCAAGGATCTTTCGGCACCAGAGATTCAGGAGTACCTGTCGGATCGGGCGGCATCCATGGCGGCCGCGGCCGGACGGGAGACGTTCTCCTTGTCGGCCAAGTATCCGAGCCGCTTCGAGGCGGACATGCTTAAGCTCATCAAGGACGTGCTCACCGCGCCGGCCATGTCCCAGGACGAGCTTGAGCGGGCCAGGGACGAGATCCTGGCCGAGATCAAACAGCGCGAGGACCAGCCCACGGGGTTGGCTTTCCGGCACATGTTCCCCTTCCTGTTCACGGGTCAGGGCTACGGCATCTTTCATCAGGGCACGCCCGAAACACTGGCCGCGTTGAAACGGCAGGACATTCGCGCCTATTGGCAGGAGCAGGCTCGCCAGCCCTTTGTGCTGGCCGTGTGCGGAACATTCGATCGCCAGCGCATCGTGGATCTCGCCAAGAGCTTGCAGAAATCCCTGAAAGCTCCGGAAACCGCTTTCAGCTACGCCGCGCCGCAATGGAACAGCGATCGCACCCTGGATCTCAAGCTGCCGGGCCGCAACCAATTGCACATCCTGCGCGTGTTCCCCATCCCCGGTGAGGGCCATGCCGACTCGGCCGGGCTGGAACTCATGCGCGCGGCGCTGGCCGGTCAGAGCGGCATCCTGTTCCGCGATCTGCGCGACAAGCAGGGCCTGGGCTACACAGTGACCGCTTTCACCTGGCAGGCTCCCAACGTGGGCTTCATGGCTTTCTACATCGGCACCGATCCAGCCAAGAGAGAGCAGGCCTTGGCCGGCTTCGACCAGGCTATCGCCAACCTGCAGAAGCAGCCCTTGCCGCAGGAGGAGCTGGCGCGGGCCAAGAACCTCCTGTGGGGCGATTACTACCGCGACCACCAGAGCCTGCTGGCCCGCAGCCGTGAGGCCGCCGGCCTCAAGGTCAAGAGCCTGGATCTCGATTACAACCACGAGCTCATCGGCAAGGCGCAGCAGCTTACGCCCGAGGACATCCGCAGCCTTGCCCGCAAGTACCTGCGCATGGATGACTCGTATCTCGTGATCGTACAGCCTTAGCTACTGCCAGAGAACTCTCGCTACGAGAATACATCACGTCAGGGGAGGCGGCGGACCGCTTCCCCTGACGTTGTTTCGTGGGCAAGAGAACACCGGTCAGTTTAGAACCCGTACACGAAACCGCATGCAGAATTCTCTGTCGGAATACAACGATTGGAGGAAAGCTGTTCAAGAATAATAACGGATAAAATTACTCGTTATTATTGACAGATACTTCGCAATGCGTATTGTGCGGCGTAGTTTGGTGGACCAAAGGTGTGGCAAGTATAATAGGCATTCTGCCGCACCGTTCCCTTCCGCCTACAGGGAGGACGAGCGCCGTGTCAGACAAGCCAGTGTGCTTCGTCATCGAAGACGAGCCCATCTATGTGGCGATCATCACGGAGGTCTTGGAGAAGATGAACTACCAAACAGTCGCGGCGCATAGCGAGAAGGAGGCCATGAGCCTCTTGCCGCGTATCGATCCAGCGCTCATCGTGGTGGACATGCATCTGCACGGCCGCCCACGGGGACTGGAAATCATCCGCATCATCCGGGGCAGAAGCAAACGGCTTGGCAGCGTGCCCATCATCGGCGTTTCGGCCGCGGACCTTTGCGATCTGCGGCCGGTGGGTGGGAACGCGGAAATGAACGCTTTCGTGTCCAAGCTGCACTTGGTGCAAGGCCTGGCCGAAGCAGTGCAAAAAGTGGCCTGAGCCGGAGCTATTTGCCTTCCTTGATGATGAGCCGGGCCACTTCGGGGTCGTAGGCCTTGTCCGGGTCAAACGCCTGGGGACCGCCCTGGGACGGGCCTTTCTTTTTGAAGAGTTCCTTGGCCCGCTTCACCGCCCCGTATGGAACCCAGCCGTGGTCTTCCCACAGCTGGGCATCGTTGGCGTTCCACATGCGGAACCACAAGGTCCCTTCCTCTTCCTTCACGTACATGCGCACATGCTTATTTTGCGGAAAGGGGTAGTAGAAAAGCCCCTTGTCATCTTGCATCGTTCACTCCTGTTTCACTCATTACAGTGACCTCGGCTGGTGAGCCTTGGCAGAGGATGCGCCAGCCCTCGGCGATACGGCGGCGCCCATTGCGTTATGCTGGATTAGCCCGGATTACAGGCTCTCGGCGCGTTCCATGGCCTTGCGGGCCTCGTCGGGCTTTCCGCATGCTTCCAGGGCCTGGGCCAGAAGCCTCCAATACTGGGCTTTGTCCGGCTTGAGGGTCACGCTTTGGCGAGCCAGGGTCTCGGCGATTTCCGGGTCTTCGCCGGCCTCCAGGTAGAGCTTGGCCATGAGGTGCACGGCCATGGCGTCATAGGGGTTGAGGATGAGCGCCTGGTGCAGGTTCTCGCGCGCTTCCTCGAAGCGGCCCTCGGCCAGGTCGAGTCTGGCCAGGTGGCGCATGGTCAGTATGCGGCCGATTTTGGTCTCGGATGCCCGCAGGTAGTACTCGCCGGCCGTGGGCAGATCGTTGTCGCGCTCGGCCAGTTGGCCCAGGCGGATGAGGCTGTAAACATGGCCGGGCTTGAGCTTCAGGCAGCGCTCGAAGGCCGCGCGCGCCCGCTCGAACTCGCCCAGGCGCAGGGAGGTCGTGCCCAGGTTGTATGCGGCCATGAGGTCCTCGGGATGCTTGGCAGCAACGCTTTCGAACAGTGTCAGGGCCTGCTCGGGCCGGCCCAGCCGGGCGTAGCAAATGCCCAGGGAGTTGGCCGCGAGGTGGTTCTCCTGGTCGGCCAGCAGCGAACGCTTGTACTCCTCCACGGCCGCGTACAGATCGCCCTGGGCGAAATGACGGTCGGCGCTCACGTTGAGCGATATGCTGTCGAACATGGCCACCATGGGCTGGGGCAGCATGAGCGCGTGGTCCAACGCCTTGCGGCAGTTCTCGACTATCTCGGCCTTGGTGTAGGCCAGGAACGGGTAGCTGGCCAAGCCCGCGGCGAGGATCAGCCCCAGGCGTTCCTGGGCGGCTGTGACCAGCTCGGTGAAGCGCTCCACGTGCGCTTTCGGAGGCTGGCCAGGCAGATAATAGCAGATGCTGTTCAGGCTGTAGCGGCCGGCCAGCACATCGGCGCCGAAAAGGTCCCGGCTCAGTTCGGCCACCTCGCGCACGTGCGTGTCGACTTCCTTGAGGAAGGCGGAAGGTTGCAGGCTGCGTTGCTCGCCGGCCGTGATGCGCACCAGGGCCAAGGTGAAGCTCTCCGCGTCCAGGCGAGCCTGGGCAAAGGACTCCATGAATCCCCGATAGGCGTGCAGGCCCGTGAGCAAGTCCGGGCTGGCTGCGCCGGAAGCCGTAGCGCCATCGCCGGGCAGCGTGTCGGCCTTGGGCACCAGCGTCAGCCGGTCGCCCGGAGCGATTGGCCAAGCCGCGTCGCTCATGTGCAGCACGTCGGCGAAGGCCATGTCCTCCTGGACTTCCACGAGCATGACCTCGCCCTTGTACATGGCCGGATAGCGGCCCGTGAGCCGTTCGCCGTCGCCGGAGGTGACCTCGGCTTCGCGGTCCCACTCGCGGCTGGCCACCAGGAAGCGCATGCCCTCCTGCGCGTCCACGCGCCGACCCAGGCTTACGCTCAGGCGGTTGAGCGGCAGGATCTCCAGCACGTTGCCGCCATCGGCCAGAATGCGCTCGAAGGCAAAGCTGCGGCTGCGGCCGTGGGCCTTGGCCGTGGCCAAGGCCTTGCGCGCCTTGCGCAGCAGGATGCGCGCGCGCTCGGGCACGGCTTGGCGCAGCTGGCTGCCGCGCAGGTCGGCAGGGTAGTTGGCGCTGCCGATGCTCACCGTGAGCGCGAGCTGCTCGCCCGTGAGGGGATCCTCGAAAATTTTGCCGGCTACGGCCCGCTGGATGCGTTCGGCGAGGCGCTGGCAGGCTGAGGGCGAGGCGTCGGGGCAGAGCAGGGCGAACTGGTCCTCGCCGATGCGCCCGGCGATGCTCGGGTCCGGGCACAGCTCCTTGAGCAGCTTGCCCAGTTCGGCCAAGCACTGCTCGCCGAAGGTGTAGCCGCAGGCGTCATTGATGCGCTGGAAATGATCCACGTCCATCACCAGCAGGCCGCAGCGGCCGCTGAAGGGCGTAAGCGCCGTATCGGGTCCAACGTCCTCTTCGGGCAACATGCAGTTCTGGATGAGCTCGATCTCGCGTTCCAGAGCGTGCAGGAAGGCCGAGGAGTTGAACAGGCCGGTCAGGGGGTCGGAGATGCCGGCTCTGTAAAGCAGGAGCTTGTCCAGCACCAGTTCGCCGATCTGGGTCAGCAGGTGCGGCAGGACTTGAGGCGCGGGCAGGGCCACGCCCTTGGCCACGAAGACGCCGAGCACGTCGCCGCCCGAGGACAGGGGCAGGAACAGGCGTTGTTCGTCCGGCAGGTACAGGGCCTCGCCCCGCGCTGGATCGAAGGAACGGCTCTTCCAAGCTGCTTCGGCCTGTGATCCCGAGTGGGGGAAGTATAGGCTATAGGAAGTGAAAGCAACGAACTCGGAGAGTTCGTCCTTGATGAAGTGCTCCCAGCGCACGAGATCGCGCTTGGTCAGCCTTACTTTATCCGCCCGGAGCAGATTCATGTCGGTTCTCATGAGCCAGATCACTTACAGTGTCAGGTGTGTTTACACAAGCGTCCCGAATGGGATCGCCAGATACGGAAAGGTGTTGCCGCGCCCGTTGACTCCAGGTTAACCTATATGAATCATTTCGAAGCGAAGGAGGAGCGCATGGAACGGCAAAATCCTGTCCTTACCGCCATCCGCGAACGTCGCAGCGTGCGCAGGTACACGGGCGATCCGGTGACGCGCGAGGAGCTTCTGCGCATACTCGAAGCCGGCCGTTGGGCGCCCAGCGGGCTAAATAATCAGCCTTGGCGCTTTCTGGTGATCCAGGCCGGCGACGCCCGCCAGGAAGCTTTGGCCTCATGCAGCAAGTATGCGCCCATCCTGCGCTCCGCCTCGGCCTTGATCTGTGTATTCCTGGACCGCGAGGCCATGTACCACGAGGCCAAGGACCATCAGAGCGCGGGCGCGTGCATCCAGAACATGTTGCTGGCCGCGCATGCCCTGGACTTGGGCGGGGTGTGGCTCGGAGAGATCATCAACCACTCGCCGCAAGTCATGGACGCGCTGTCTCTGGATTCGCGGCTTTTGGAGTTGCAGGCGGTCATCGCCCTGGGACGGCCGGCGCATCCTGGCGTGTCCTCGCGAAAGGAATTGGCAGAACTGCTTTTGGAGGAATTATAGCATGCGTGTGACGTCCTTCGCTCTCGGACCGCTGGAAACCAACGCCTATGTCGTGGACAACGCAGGCCGCGCCCTGGCTATCGATCCGGGCGGCGACCCGCGGGAGATCCTCGACTTCCTGCGCGACGAGAAGCTGAGCCTGGAAACCATCCTGGCCACGCATCTGCACTTTGATCACATCTTCGGCAACTCGGTTCTGGCCAAGGCCACGGGCGCGCCGATCATGGCCAGCCGAGCCGACGAGTTTTTGCTGGACACGCCAGTGGGCGGCGGCGGGTTCATGGGCTTTCCCAAGGTTCCAGACTTCGAGTTCACTCCTCTGGAGGAAGGCCCCGCGGAGTTCATCGGCCTGGCCTGCCATGTGTTGGCCACTCCCGGCCACACGCCCGGCAGCCTGTCTTTCCATTTCCCCCAGGGACGTTCCGTATTCGTGGGCGATCTGCTGTTCTACCGCTCCGTCGGCCGCACGGACTTTCCGGGCGGAAGCCTGGAGGCCCTCAAGCGCTCGGTGCGCGACAAGATATTCAGCCTGCCCAAGGAGACCGTGGTCTATTCGGGCCACGGCCCGGAGACGAGCGTGGGGGATGAGGAGTTGAACAACCCTTTTTTGTCCGCCTTCGCCGATTGACCTGCGCACGGAAGTCGGTCAGAATCCTTGTGAAAATCGGAACACAAGGAGAGCGCCATGGCCGGGAGCATATTCCTCGACCTGCGCGAGAAGTGTTGAGGGGTCGGACTGGAGATAGGTTGGTATCTCCGTTTCGGTCGGGTCGACGTGGTGGAAGCCTTGGTCCAGGACAAGGCCGTGCGCCAGATCCAGGCGCATCTGGCTCCGGACATGGGCTGGAACCTGACTTCCGAGCCGCGCGAAGGCCACATGCTGGTGCGCCTGACGCGGACGGCCTGAGGGTATTGCCGTGACAGCGCCGCCCGTAATCTTCCGCTGCAGCCCGCGCCAGGGCGGCAACAGCGACATGGCGGCGCGAATGTTCCTGGCGGGATTGCGCCAGGCGGGCGGCGATGCGCGCGAAGTGCGCCTTGCCGACTATGCCATCGAGCCTTGCCTCGGCTGCGGGGCCTGCCGCCGTTCACCAGGCCGGCGTTGCGTGCTGGCCGACAGGGACCAGGCCGAGGAGCTGTTCGGCCTCCTGCTCACAGCGCCCTTCGTATTGTTCGCCTCGCCCATCTATTTTTACCATCTGCCCGCGCACTTCAAGGCCTTCATCGACCGCAGCCAGTCCTACTACGAGAAGGGCATGGCCCTGGACCCGTCCATCACCGGCTTGCCCCGGCGCACGGCCCACGTGATGCTGGTCGCCGGGCGGCCCACGGGCGAACGTCTGTTCGAGGGCAGCCTGCTGACCCTCAAGTACTTCCTAGTCAATTTCAAATACGCCTTGTCCGAGCCGCTGACCTTGCGCGGCAAGGATGGACCGGACGACTTGGCTGCCGATGAGGCCGCCTGCGCCCTGCTGCGCGAAAGCGGAGCGGCTGCTTGGCGGTCCTTGGATCATCCGGCTTGAGCTCGCCCCAGGACGGCTCGAATCGGCGATGAGCAGGCTGGGAAAAGAGTGGTTCGGTCTGGCGCGCCTGAACCTGGCTGGCAGGCTTGCGACCCTGCTGCGCATGTCTGGACAAGTCATGCCTGCGGCCTTCGGTCGAGCCGCAATGCGGGTTCTGAGGCTGGCCGCCGGCGTGGCGCTATTCAAAGAGCGCTGCCTTGCCTGTTATGATCTGCGCGCGACCGATTCGCCCGTCTGCGATGTCGTGCTCTGTGCTGCCTGCGCCCGCGAACTGGCCCCGCGCCTGGCCGGCTACTGCCCCAGTTGCGGCGAGCTGTACGCCCAGGCGGACGATCCGCCGCATCTGTGCGCGGAGTGTCTGCGCACGCCCAAGCCTTGGGATTCCTTCTTCTTCCATGGCCCGTATGCCGGGCTGCTCAAGGACATCCTGCTGGCCTTCAAGTTCCGCCAGGGGCTTGGCCATGCAAGACTCTTGCAAGCATTGGCTGCCGAGGCCTTCTTCCTTCGCGGCGGCTCGGGTCTGCCAGACCTGCTGGCTCCCGTGCCCTTGCATCCACGCCGCTTGGCCTGGCGCGGCTACAATCAATCTTTGGAGCTGGCCCGCGACCTGGCCCATGCGCTTGACCGGCCCCTGTGTCACTCGGCGCTCATGCGCATCCGGCACACGCCGCCCCAGGCCCGGCTGGACGCCAGAACCAGGCGCATCAACCTGCTAGGAGCCTTCCGCGCGGACGAGGCCCAGGTCGAGGGCCGCCGCGTGCTGCTGGTGGACGACATCATGACCACTGGTGCGACCATCGAGCAGTGCGCCCTGGTGCTCAAAGCGGCGGGCGCAAGCGTGGTTGACGTGCTGGTGCTGGCGCGGGCGTGAGTGTCCTACTAGACAGATTGCTTTTAAGACACCCGCTCCGGCGTTAACGGCGCAAGTGAATTGCGCCTACGCCTACACGGCGGCAAGCCATGCCGCGCATGGCTTGCAGAGCATTTTCAAAAGCAAATGCTCTACGCCGCGTGCACCCGTCCTTCCAGGTCGCCGAGCAGTTCCTTGCTGCTCAGGAATTGAGCCCCGGCCAAGCGCAGTTCCTCCACGGCCCGCTCGATGTCGCCGGTATTGCGCTCCACTCCGGCTACGCCGTCGGTGACGATGGTGACGGCAAGGCCGTGCTCGCGGGCCTGCAAGGCCGTTTCCTTGACGCAGTATTCCGTGGCCACACCGGTAATGATGAGATAATCGGCCTCCAACTCCTCGATTTTCTCGGCCACCTCGGGCTCGTCGAAACCGCGGATGTGTGTCTTCTGGATGACGAGGTCGTCCGGGGCCGGCTCCAGGCTGGAAATGATCTCGGCCCCCTTGGTGCCTTGGATGGCGTGGGGCGGCCAATCGGCCATTTCCGGATCATCCAGCGAATGCGCGTCGCAGAGATACAGGATAGGCACTCCGCGTTCGCGCAGTGTGTCGTGTACCTTGCGAATGACCGGAATGGCTTCTTGTGCGCCTGGGACATGCAACGCGCCGTCCTCGTGTACGAAGTCCACGAGCATGTCGATGATGAGCAGGGCTGGCTTCATGGTGTCCTCTTGGCTTGTGCCGCAGCGTAATTGGCCGCGCGGCTGGTTTTACAGCACTCGGCGCATATTCGGGTTGGGCAGGTAGCCGCGTCCGGTCTTGGACATTTCGCGGCCCTCGATACGTACTATGTCCGAGGTGGCATGCCAGGAATCGAATACGCCGCCGATGCCCAGGGCCTCGAACAGCCGGCCATGTTTGCGCTCGCCTTCCACGAAGGCGCGCAGCTTGTCTAATTTGCCGAAGCCGCTGGACAGGGTGATATTCACCTTTTCGAATCCTGCCTCGTCCAGGGCGCTGCGCACGGCGGCCGTGCCTTCCACTGTCACGCCCTTGCCGGCCCAGTAGCGCTCGCCTTGGGCCGGGCTGCCCTGAGCTACCAGCTCTCCGGCCGTGTCCAGGCGCACGCCGTGCAGTCGGCCGGGCATGGCCCGAGCCGTGGCCAGGGTATCGTCGATCTCCCTGTTGAAGGTATCCACCAGGGCAATGCGTTTGGCCTCGGGCTCCATGTGCCGGTCAAAAGCCAGGGTAGCCTCGACCGTGGCCCGCGCTACGCCATGGCTATGGGCATAGGTCAGCACCAGGGCATGCGGGATGGTGCCGACGCCCTTGTCCAGGCCTGCGCCGTGGGCTCCGGCGTCGGTGGAACAGGCATTCCACCCGCACTCTTCCACCAGGATGCGGCTGATCTCCGGGTCCATGGACCAGTGCCAATGGCGCGCGCCGAAGTAGATGAGCTGCTTGTCGGGGCACAGATCGCGGATGGCCCGGCCGCGATCACGCACGGCCTGCAGGTCCAAGCCGTGGGCGTTGTTCATGGTCGTGGCTGCGGAGATGACGCCCAGGTACATGGTTTCCAGCTCAACGATCTGCTGGATGGGCGCTTCGATGTGCATGAGGCTGTCGCCGGGTTGGAACTCGTTGCCTTCGGGCAGGGCGTAAACGTGAGTGCCTTGGTCGTGGCCATGGATGTGCGCATACTTGGCCAGGATGGCCACTGCCTCGTCCATGCCGCTCACGAGGCCGGGTCCCTTGCGGATGAAGACCTGATAGGTCACGCGCGGGTTCAGGTCGTCGGCTTCCAGAATGCGCTTGGCGCGCAGAAAGTAGGTGTCGGTATATGGCCTGTGGTCTGGTGGCAGGTCGAAGCTTGGCATGGCGCACCCTCGCTTGACGTTGCGGACAGGAATCCGATACTCACAGCCTATTCCAAAAGCGGGCTCGGGATCAATGCCGGGCAACATCGGATGGGAAATCAGAGCGGGCAGGCCGCTGAGAACGACAAAAAAACGCAAAGCGGCTCTTGACTTGAAGGGTGATAGGTGGCTATATCACTCGTCCCGCTTTACGGAGGAATAGCATGTACGCGATTATCGAAACCGGCGGAAAGCAGTACAAGGTCCAAGAAGGCCTTGTTTTCAGTGTGGAGAAGCTCGTGGCCGAAGCCGGCTCCGAGGTCGTCCTGGACAAGGTCCTGGCCGTGGGCAGCGGCGCTGATATGACGTTTGGCCAGCCCTACGTGCAGAGCGCCAAGGTCACTGTCGAAGTGGTCGAGCACGGCCGCGGCGAGAAGATCATCGTCTTCAAGAAGCGCCGCCGCAAGGACTCCAAGAAGACCCAGGGCCATCGGCAAGACTTCACCAAGCTGAAAGTCAAAACTATTTCCGCTTAAGGCAAGGAGCAAGCCATGGCTCACAAAAAAGCAGGCGGCAGTTCACGCAACGGCCGCGACTCGCAGGGCCAACGCCGCGGCGTCAAGCGCTACGGCGGCCAGCAGGTCCTGGCGGGCAATATCCTCGTGCGTCAGGTCGGCACCACCATTCATCCCGGCATCAATGTCGGCATGGGCAGGGATTATACCCTGTTCGCCATGGTGGACGGCGTGGTCAAGTACGAGAAGTACACCCGCAAGAACAAGGTCAAGACTAGGGTCACCATCGTCCCGGCCGAGGCCTAGAAGTTTTTTTTCGGAGTCGATTTTTAGGGTGGAAGAGCGATCTTCCGCCCTTTTTCTATTTGCCCTTTTCATAATCCGACAGGAGCTAGGTCGTGCGCGTCTCAATCATTCTCGCCCATCCCAATCCGGGTAGTCTGAACCACGGCATCGCTCAGACGGCAGCCGAGACGTTGCGCGGCATGGGGCATAAGGTCCGCCTGCGCGATCTGTACGCCGAGGGTTTCGATCCGCTGCTGCCGGCAGGTGAGATTCCGCGCGAAGCAGCCCTGCCCACGCTGGTGGACGAGCACTGCCGCGAAATTGTCGAGGCCGATGGCATCGTCGTTGTGCATCCAAACTGGTGGGGCATGCCGCCGGCCATACTTACGGGCTGGGTGGACCGGGTCATACGGCCTGGCGTATGTTATGAGTTCGTGGAGGGCGATGGCGGCGAGGGTGTGCCGCGTGGGCTGCTCAAGGCTAGGCGGGCGGTGGTCTTTAATACTTCCAATACCTTCGAGGAGCGCGAGCGGGCTGTTTTCGGCGACCCGCTGGAACGCATCTGGAAGGACTGCGTGTTCAGGCTGTGCGGTGTGACGGACGTGCACCGGCGTACTTTCGGCGTTGTCTGCGTGTCCACGCGGGAGCAGCGCGAGACTTGGCTAGACGAAGCGCGCCAGATCGTGGCCAGGCTTTTCCCCAAAGGGTAGAACAGAATCATGCGTTTTATCGATGAAGCAAGAATATCGGTTAAGGCAGGCGACGGCGGACGGGGATGTGTCTCCTTCCGGCGCGAGAAGTATGTGCCGAGGGGCGGGCCGGACGGCGGTGACGGCGGCAGTGGCGGTGATGTCATCTTTCGCGCCGAGCCTCGATTGCTCACGCTCTACGATTTCCGTCTCAAGCGGATGTACGAGGCCAAGAGAGGCCAGCACGGCATGGGCTCGCAGCGTTACGGAAAAGCCGCCGATGACCTTTATGTTGATGTGCCCGTGGGCACGCTACTGTTCGAGCTGCAGAAGGACGGCAGCGAGCGCCTGCTGGCCGATCTGTCCGAGCCTGGTCAGGAGCATGTCGTGGCCAAGGGCGGCCGTGGCGGCAAGGGCAACCTGCACTTCAAGTCCTCGACCATGCGCGCTCCACGCTTCGCTCAGCCGGGCGAGGAGGGAGAGGAGCGGACCCTGCGCATGGAGCTGAAGATCCTGGCCGACGTAGGTCTGCTTGGTTTGCCCAATGCCGGCAAGTCCACGTTCATCGCCGCCGTCTCGGCGGCCAGGCCCAAAATAGCGCCGTACCCGTTCACCACGCTCTCGCCCAACCTGGGCGTCATCGAGGACGACAAGGGCCGGCAACTGGTCATCGCCGACATCCCCGGCCTTATCGAGGGCGCTAGCGAGGGGCAGGGCCTGGGCCACAGATTTCTTAAACACGTGGAGCGTACGCGCTTCCTGGTTCACATCCTGAGCGTGGAGGAAGTCCACCTGGAGGACGAAAATCCTCTGGTGGGCTTCGAACTGCTGGACGAGGAACTGGCGGCATACGATCCCGAGCTGGGTCGCAAGCCGCAGGTTCGGGTGCTGAACAAGATCGACTTGTGGTCCGAAGAGCAGTTGCTAGCCCTTAAGCAGGCAACCAAGGCCCGAGGCGAGCAGGTCTTCCTTGTTTCGGCCCTGCGCGGTGACGGGCTGGAGGAACTGCTGGACGAAATCTGGCGCAGGGCTCAGGCCGAGTGGGCGCGCGCCGCCGAGCGTCCGGCTCCCCTGGTGCAGCCTGCGTGGCGCGCTGCCGCGTCCGGCGAGGAATCCACCGGGGAAGACGAGCGCGAGGAATTACCCTGGGTGGAGTGCCCGGCCGAACCTGGTGAAGATGGCCAGGACTGCTGCGGCGACCTGTCTGATGAAGAGGGCGAAGAAGCTGAAGAGCGTGCGGGCCAGGAGGAAGATCGTGGATCGGACGTGTCGTAGCGTTAGGCCTGCACTCCGAACCGATGTGTGAAGCACTCCGGCTTCCTTCGAGGAAGCCTGTCCCGAACTAAACGGCCAAGTAGGGTCCCTCTGGCGGGAGTAGTTTGAGGAGGGCCGCGCCTACCTCAAGTCATCCAGGGAATCTTGAAGGAACAACCTTCCCGCGTGCTTGCGCAAACGGACGTTAGCGGTTAGTGCGAAGCAACGCTGGGCGGACAAACTACATCTTTCAACGGGTGGAAAATCGGAACATGCAGGATTGGCGCGAGCACAAGCGTACTGTGTTGGAGAATGCGAAACGAGTGCTTGTGAAAGTGGGCAGCGCGGTGCTCACGGATGAGCACGGCCTGAACCTGCGGGTGGTCAACCGCCTGACGGACCAGATCGCCTCGCTGCACGACCGGGGGCAGGACGTCATCCTGGTCACCTCGGGCGCGGTTGCCGCCGGCCGGCAGGCTTTGCTGGCTTGTCCCCCCTGCGGCAAGGACATTTTTGGGCTACCGGCCAAGCAGGCCGCGGCCTCCATCGGCCAGAGCCGGCTCATGCACGAATATGATGAGGCCTTCGCTCGCTGCGGCAAGACCACTGCCCAGATCCTGCTTACCCGCGACGACTTTCAGAGTCGCCAGCGTTTCCTCAACGCTCGCAATACCTTGACCACCCTCCTGGAGTGGCGGGTCATCCCCATCATCAACGAGAACGATTCCGTGGCCGTGGCCGAGTTGGCCTTTGGTGACAACGACGCCCTGGCCAGCATGGTCCTCGGGCTGGTGGATGCGGATCTGTTCGTCAACCTGACCTCGGCCACCGGCGTGTTCGAGGCCAACCCATCCGAGAATCCCAAGGCTTGCCGACTGGAGTGCATCCAGGAGATCGCGCACCTTGACGTCGAAGCCATGTGTCATGGCAAGACCACGGTCGGCAGCGGCGGCATGTACTCCAAGCTGCTGGCCGCCAAGCGCGCGGCGCAACTGGCCGTTCCCACGCTCATCGTTTCAGGCAAGGAGCGCTATGCGTTGGAGAAGGCCATGGCCGGCGAGGACATGGGCACTTGGATCATGCCCGAGGCGCAGGCCATCCCTAGCCGCAAGTTCTGGCTGGCCTATCACTCCAAGCCCATGGGCGAGATCTGGGTGGACGAGGGCGCGGCCCGCGCCCTGCGCGAGAAAGGCAAGAGTTTGCTGCCGGCGGGCATCAGTCGCGTGGAGGGCCGCTTCGGCAAGGGTGCCCACGTGCGCATCCTCGATTGGCAAGGCCAGACCATCGGCGTAGGCGTGACCAACTACGCGGCCCAGGACCTCAAGAAAATCATGGGCCGCCGCACGGGCTCGATCGAGGAATTGCTCGGCCCCGGCCTGTACCCCGAGGTCGTGCACCGCGACAACATGCTGCTGGATCCGGCATTGTAGGAGCTGTCTTCAAAGTCCCGGAAAAGGATACTGCACTCCTCCAGCTTCTCCCGCTAGGGACACCTATCGGACCCCGCAGCTACTGGAATTTTTGAGGCCAGGCCTACTTCTCTGGCGGGTTTGCGAATACACCCACAACGCGCCAAGTCGTGGAGTTCGTTTTCTTGAAAAGCTGTCCGACCGGCCAGGTTCGTCGCCTTTAGAGCATTTTGCTTTTGAAAATGCTCTGCAAGCCATGCGTCGGCATGGCTTGCCGCTAGCTTCGGCGCAGGCGCAATTCACTTGCGCCGTCAACGCCGGAGCGGGCGTCTTAAAAGCAATCTGCTCTAGACCCAAGCTGGCTGCGTCGCTCGACAGATGGTTGCACTCAGGTTAGGTAATCATCCATGAAGGCAAAAGATTGGAATTCGCTCATCCACGAGGTCCCCGCGGATCGCCTTCTCGATGTCATGGCGGTCCTTTACCTCACGAATCCCAGCGAGGATGCGGTCAAGGTCATGTCTGGCCTGGGCGGGGATGACGAGTCTAGCGACGTGATCGACAGGGTGCGCCTTGAATATCATGATTTGTTCATTGGCTCTGAATCGGGTGCGTACATTCCTCCTTATGAATCACTCCTCCGCGAGCGGCGCATGCAGGGCGAATGCAGCGCTCAGGTGCGCGAAGTCTTTGAACGCGAGGGCTTCGATCCCGCTGAATTGGAGTGTGAGGCGCATTGGAAACTCATGTCCGCCCCTGACCACCTGGGCTTTGAGCTGGCTTTCCTTAGCGTGCTCCTGCGTAGCGCCGAACTGCCGGATGCCGAACGGGAAAGCCTGCTGGCCACGGCTCGCGCTTTCCACGGCGAGCACATCGCCACATGGGCCAGGGAGTATGGCGAACAGCTCTTGAACACCGCGAAGACAGTGACTTACAAGACCCTGGGGCGGCTGACCATGGCAGTGGCCGAGCCTGGTTTTCTTGACTGACGCGGGTTCGCTGGCATCTTAAGCAATAAGGGCCGGGAGAGGATTCAACCTCGCCCGGCCCTCTAATTATTACAAATTATACGTTCATTTCCGCACTACCCATCCCGCCTTATTCGTTCAACCCCTCGATTAGTCGCTTGAGCTCCAAGGCCTGTTTAGCCAAGTCGGATACGGCCTTGGCGGACTGGGACATGCCGTCGGCTGTCTCGGAGGATATGCGGTTGATCTCTTCCACGGCATGGTTGATTTCTTCGCTGGCCGCGGATTGCTCCTCGCTGGCCGTGGCGATGGATTGCACCTGCCCGGCCGTCGCATCGGCGATGCGTACGATCTCGTGCATGGCTTGGCCCGATTCCTCGGCCAGGCGAGTGGATCGTCCTACCGCCTCGGTCGCCGAGCGCGTGGCTTCGATGGATTTCGAAGCTCCCTGTTGAATGGAGGCAATGGCCGAGGCCACCTCTTTCGTGGCGTTCATGGTCTTCTCGGCCAGTTTGCGCACTTCGTCAGCCACGACCGCGAAGCCTCTTCCCGCGTCACCGGCGCGGGCGGCCTCAATGGCCGCGTTGAGCGCCAGCAGGTTGGTCTGGTCAGCAATGTCCTCGATGACCGTGATGATCTGGCCGATGCCATCGGCCCGCTGACCGAGTTCGCTCATGTACTGCTGCAGAGTGGCGGCCTGCCGGTCGACTTCGGAGATGGCCGCGATGACCTGACGCACCTTGGCCTCGCCTGCCGCGGCTTTCTCCTTGGCCTGGTCCGCGCTTTCGGCAGCATTGGAAGCGCTCTTGGCGACCTCAAGCACCGAGGCGTTCATCTGCTCCATGGCCGTGGCGGTTTCTCCGGCGCGACTGCTCTGGATTTCGGAGCCTCGGCTGGCCTGCTCCACCTGAGCTGAAAGCTCTTCGGCGGCAGAGGAGACGATTTCGGAGATGTGGTCGGCTTCGCGAGCCACCTGGGCGATGCGTTCGTTCTGTTGATGGATTTGCGTTTCATGCTCTTTGATGGTGGTCAGATCCACGTAGATACAGAAGCCGCCGATGATTTTACCGTCCAGGTCCGCCAGAGGTGCGATGTTGGCCAGCACATGCACGAGCCCACCCTTGTGGCCCTTGATCTGAACGTCCAGATTACGTGTAATCTCGCCGGTTTTCATGCTTTTGCCCACTACTGTCTGGCGCGTGGGATCGTTATAAAAGACTTGAGACATAAGCTCGCCGTGGTGACGTTCCGGCGGACCATCGAGCTGGAGCATGGCGAGACATTCTTTGTTGATAAACGTAATGCGCTCGCTCGTATCCACCACAAGACAGGGCGTGGTCATGCCGTCGAGAATGCCGCGGGCGTAGCCAAGCTTGTGCTTCATTTCGGCCACCATCGTACGCACGGCCTCGATGGTTTCGCCAATGGCATCCCGGCCGGAATAGTCGATGGTCGCATTGAAATTGCCTGTGGCCACTTCGCGCGTATAGGCTTCCAGACGGTGCAGCGGCTTGGCCACGGTGCGCACCACGCCCATGGCCAGCAGCGCGGCCAGGCCGAGCAGGGCCGTTGCAGCCACGGCGCTGACAATGTAAATGCGCTGCCTGGCTTTGCTGAGCAAGTCATCATCAGTGATGCCTACTACTATGTTCCAATCCCAGGGCTCGAAATAGCGAGCATAGGCCAGAGTGTGCTGGCCTTCGGAATCATAATCGACATAGCCGTTGGTGACCGAAAGAAGCCTGTCGCCAAAGGACTGATCCTCAATGCGCTTACCAACCATGCTCTCGTCGGGGTGCAGGAGAATCTCGCCTTGGGTGTTATAGACGAAAGCTTGACCCTTCCCGCCCATGCTGGCCTCGATGATGAGCTTGCGGTTCTGGGGATTCATTATGGGGCGGCCCACGTAGAGCACCGCGGCGATTTCGCCCTGGATGTCCTTGATGGGTTTGTAGGCGGTGACGTACCAGGCGTTCACCACAAAAGCCCGTCCAAGGTAGGTTTCCCCGCGCATGACAGCCTGGTAGACAGGGCTCGATTCAGGAATGTAGGTGCCCACGGCCCGATCGCCGTTGGTCTTGCGCACATTGGTGGATATGCGCAACAGCTTGCCGGGTAGGACCTGGAATACGGTGGCGGTGCCCCCCGCCATTTGCTGCACGCGATCCACGAGATGGTGGTCGTCGATGCGGTTGCCGCCGACGAACATGGACGGGACCTCGGCTGTTTCCTGAGCCTGCGTGACCTGATTGACGATGGTCATGGTCTGCGCTTGGCGCTTGTTGAGGAAAAGCAGGCCAATATTGCTCAGTTCACGTTCGAGTGTTGCGAGGTCGGCATGAACTTTTTCTTGAGTCAATTGATGTTGGATTTCAATATCTCGGTAAAGAGTGTCTCCAACGGCGCCTATTGTGGAAAGGCCCAGGTTGGTCAATGACTGGTTGGACTGCCAGAGGTTGACCGAGGTGAGTATGATAATGGAGACGATGACAACGCCGATGGTGCTTAACAGTAGCTTAGTATTGAAACTCAATGCTTTGGGCATGAGCCGAGCTCCTTTAACAAAATATATGACCTTATGGTTTGATAATTAACTTAATAATATCACAATATATTTCGAATTAGAAGTGATCGTGTACAGGAAAACATGCTTCTCTTGTAAGCCCTTAAATTAAAAACGAAAGATTAAATAAAGGTAAAGATGTCCACCAGCAAATGTTAGCTTTCAGGCGCGTGAACAATAATCTCCGTGGTGGTGAAGCCGTGTTTGCAAAGCCCAGTTGCTCTGCAGATGTGATGAAATTGCTGCTAGCGCCCGTACGGCACCATCGTGCTCATTGTCGAGAGAATGAAGGAAAAACTGTGATTGACGGGTATGATCGAAAGGCATAGAAACCACGTTCGCTCTGACGGTTGAAGCACAAGGGCTTCTTGTCCCGCGGTCGACCCGCGTCAGGGAAGCAAAGCTTCCGGTGGGTTGGCGATCACGCCCGTCGGTCTGGTGGAAAAAAGATTCCATGCGGGCTTGACGGTGAGGGCAAGAGGGCATAGATAGCTCGTCCGCCACGAGGTGGGCCAAGTCTCCGTAAGGAGAGGCGGCGGTTCTGTGAAAGCTGAATTTTTCCGTTTGGACGAAGATTCCCCGACCATATTTGAATAGGGGCTGCCCAGTGGGGTGGTCGCAAAAAAAGATTGAATGGGGAGTTGACGGCGCAAGGCAAACAGCCTAGATAGCCCGTCCGCC